>NZ_JBFWMI010000005.1:69200-75366 GCF_050251695.1 Macellibacteroides sp. | reverse complement strand
AATAAAAACGCCGTAGGATGAAACTCTACGGCGTTTTTCACGTACTAAATCTGAATATCCAAAATTAACCGTTGGTAATTTTGACAAATTCTATTTTATCATTTACTTCATTCCTTATTTTCCAAGAAATTTTTCAGATCTCCCCGGACTGTAAAGCTCCCAAAGTGAAGCAACTGTCCATCCCGGAGCGAAAATATCATTATAGAATCCCTTTCCGTTTTTGCCATAATCCCACTGAGTATGTTGTACTACTTCAGGATAATAGCCTTTCTTTTCGACGCCGCAAAGATTACCTTCAACAGGAAGTAACTGTTTCATTGAGCTACTTATCACTTTGGAAAAGCCTGAAAAACGCGGCTCTTTGTAATAATCTGACAGCCAATCAAGAACCGACGCAAACTCGAAGATAAAGACGTCGATATGGTTATTTTCGACAGATACATTACCCCATCCCCTGGTTTTGAGACCAAGGTCTCCCAACATTTGTCCCCTTGCAAAAGGCACATCCCATACATAATACCAGGATAACGCAAAATACGACGCTCTCTTTGTAAGTGAAGCATAATGCTCCCGCTCTGCTCCTTTGGAAACCAAAGCCAGATAATATGTAGCCGTTGCAGCATATAATGAAGCCTCCTTGTCCTCGCAGTTGGCATCCAGCGTAGATGAAAAGTAATCAGCTTTAGATATGAGTTCCTTTTCAAGATATCCGGCAGTACGTTTGGCTCCATCAAGGTATCTCTTATCATTAAAATATTTGTATCCCATCACCAAGGGCAATGTAGCCGAAGGGGTACTCCCTCCGCTCTTATCGGCTATACTAAAATCATCTTTAAACTTACGGGGGAAACTTCCGTCACCTTGTTGTATACGTAAAAACATGTCCAACATATGTTTCATTTTAGTCTCCCATTCCGGATGCTTTCGTCCATGTTCTTTTTCGTATTGCAAGTAGTGCAATATCGCATATACACCTTCAGATTGTCGGCGAATACTAAGAGTCTTTTCTTCATAGCCTGTTTTAAAATCTACAAACTCTTTAAAGAATCCTGCAGAAGTAAAACCATTTGCCAGATAGCTGTCGAAAACTCTTTTACTTTGTGCAGGCAAGTCCGATCGTTTTTGTTGTTCACCATATTCCAGGGCATTATAGGCATTGAGCAGAACACGGCCCACAAAACCCACTTCAGCAATACCGACGGGGGTACAATCATAGGTTGGCAGGTGTACACCCGAAGTGTAAACCAATGGTTTTTCGGTTACCAGACTTTCTGTAAAATAATTGCTCAAGACCTCCTTCATCCGATCCGATGTATAAGGTGATTGTACTGGTTGAGGTTGATAACTATCGTATGCATATTCCCACATTTGTTGAACAAAAGCGGAATAGTCGGCCGACCTATTCTCCTGTATCTCCCATGTCAGAATAACAGTCTCTCCTTTTTTTACATATTGAAAAGCTTTAACTGCCGGAGCCAAAGTCAACTTCCGTATGTAACTACGGGGAGTTTCCTGATACGGAAATCCAAAAGAGAGATTAGCAACACCGTCTTGATTCTCGAACCCTGTATAGCCAAGTGATGTTTTACCGGACAACACCACTTCACCCTCTTTATGAGTGGTTAAAGCTTCGTGAGCAAAATCATCCTTACGTGAAATGGTAAGAGATTCTCCGTTTTTTTCGTTAAAGATACCCGTAAGAGGAGCACTAAGGCGGTCTTCCCTTACAGTCCAACTATCCGACGTGTGGAAGGAAGGAGCCTCTTTTGGCGACCGCAGATTGCGGCGATACCAGAACCCCGGCAGATAAAACAAACAATCTTCGTGACGATAACCGGTGCGGAGAAGCTGACTGTAATGAAGATAAACATCGTCTGATGCCGTAATAAAAACGGTCAATTCTTTCTTCTGTCCTTTTTCCACTACTTTTTGAAAAATAGTTACTGGCAATGGTTCTGCAGCAGTAAGCTGGTACGTAAAATTACTGTTGGCAAGTCTGTTGAAAGTAAGCGGATACGTGTTAGAATTGTTTCCGGGTACTTTCAACGAAAGACTTGCAACGGTCTGCGATGGTTCATAGCTGTTGGCATGCAGACCAAAAATAGTAAGCGTGGAGGCTAGCAATGCTCCGAATGTGAATTTTCTAAATAAAATACTCATAATTAATCTTTATTAAAAAACAGGCAGGAGTGATTGGACTGATGGCGAACTTGTTTCGATGCGTGGCCAGCCCTCCTTCCACTGCACCTTGTCGAGCAACAACACACGGCCATGGGGATTCTTTACATCCACGCCATGGTAAAAAATCCAGTCGTTGCCGGCTTTATCTGTAACTATTTCTGAATTATGACCTGTACCCACGAAAGAGTTGTTTTTCTGAATCAGGACTTCGTGATGGTTGGTAAGCATACTTTGACCACTTTTATCGGCATAGGGGCCAAATAAGTTGCTGGAACGTCCCACCACTGTGGTATATGTACTCTTCAAACCTTCGCAGCAAGTTCCTGTAGAGGCAAACAGATAATAAAAACCATTTTTCTTATGGATATAAGTCCCTTCGTAGGCAGTTCCTGCAATTTGTTTTTTTTCAGCACCCGGTTTAACCGAAAGTCCGTTGTCGGCCAGTTCGATGGCAAAAATACCTCTGAAACTGCCCCAAAACAGATACCTGGAACCGCCCTCTTCTATATAAAAAGGATCGATGGAATTTTGCACGCCAATTTCATTACTTCTGAACAACATTCCATGATCCTGAAAAGGTCCTTCTGGCTTATCCGAGGTTGCAACACCAATACCGCAAGTCCACTCGCCACCCCAGACAGACATTGAGTAATACAATACATATTTATCTCCAATACGATTAATATCCGGAGCCCAAATCCCCCCCTTAGGTTCGAAATTGGGGCGTGTCTGATCGGTGAAAGCTGTGCCGACTTCCGTCCAGTTCACCAAATCGGACGAATGAAGGATAGGTACATTACGGATATCTTCCGTTGCATATAAATAGAAGGAGCTATCTGCTGCCTGAATAGTTGTTGGATCGGGCAGACTAAAATTGACTACAGGATTTCTATAGGTAGTTTTCACATCTGGCACCTCAGGATTATCAGGCAATGGATCGCCCGTCACACCTGAGCCACAAGAAAGAAGAATACTGAGAATAAGGATCGGACTCATGACTCTTTTCATATAGTTTTTAAATTGAAACAGCGTGTTTGCTCTGCACAAAAGTACCCTATTCGAATTATTTGAGATAAAACAATCCGGTCAATCTATAAAACAATCGAATCAAATGAGGATGAAAAAGCTCTTACGTTCAGGGATTCACAAAATCTTTGGGTAAAACGCCAAATTGTTTCTGGAAGCATTTGGCAAAATAAGAGGGTGTATTAAACCCTACCCGGTAACACACTTCATTTATCTTACACTCGCCTTCCTGTAACAAAGAGGCAGCCTTTTTAAGTCGTTCCAGTCGAATATAGTCGTTAGGGGTAAGATCAAGTATTCCTTTTATCTTACGGTTCAGACTGGATCGGCTCATGTGCATACTTGCCGCCAAATCATCCAGATTAAACTCAGGATCCGACATATTACGTTCTACCTCTTCGTTCAATATCTTCAGAAAAGACTCGTCGGCTTTTGTGATCGCCAGCGTGTTTATCCCAATAAAAGGAGAGCTTACAAATGCCTGATGCAATTTTTCACGATTTGTAAGCATACCAGAAATGCTGACAAGCAAGAATTCAATGGAAAATGGTTTTTCGATATAAGCATCAGCACCCGAACGGATTCCATCTATTTTAGCCTGTACATTGGTTTTGGCTGTAAGTAAAATGATAGGGATGTGACTATATGACAGATCCGATTTTATCCGGGAACAAAGCTCCAATCCGTCTATCTTCGGCATCATAACATCACTCACAATCAAATTTACATAATTTGTGTCCAACATTTCTATCGCCTCCTGACCATCAGCGGCAGCTAATACGGTGTAGTGTGGAGATAAATGACGACACAGAAAACCTCTCATCTCCTGATTATCTTCCACAACCAGAACTACTTCTTTTCTCTCGTTGGATTTCGTCTGCACGTTTGACAATTCAGGTTCGATGTCGTTCGTTTTTTGATCAACCGGGAGAATATCATACAACGGAGCAATAAACTCAGAAGTCGCATGTACATCTTCCATAGCAAGCGGTACCTCAGAATTCAACCGGATAGTCTCTTTGTGATGAACCGGAAGGGTTAACCGGAAAACGTTCAGTTCAAGTGTTTCATCCATCATCAGGGTACCCTCATGCAATTCTGCCAGCGAACGGGCCAAAGCCAACCCGATACCGGTACCCGAAGTCTGCTTCTTCCCTTTGTCATTATATTGTACAAATGGTTTAAAAATAGCCTCTCTCATTTCGGAAGGAACAATCTCTCCGTCGTTAGCCACCACAACAGAAAACCAACCGGCAGGTTCTTCGGTCACAAGCTTTACATGAATAAAGCCACCCGCATGATTCAACGCATTGGAAAACAGATTACTCACAATCTTAATCAGAGCCTCTCTGTCGCATGAAACTACATAACTATCCAACGGAATATCCATTCTGAAATCAATACACCTCTGCTTTGCCAGCGGTATAAACCGCGCATGAATATCCTTCAGTAATGCTACTATCTCACATTCAACAAAAGCTAGCCGGAAGACATTATTTTCTGTCTTCCTGAAATCCAGCAGCTGATTGGTCAGATCCAATAACCGGTTCGCATTCCTGCTCATAATCTGTAAATCCTCTTCCACTCCGGGTTGAAACTCATTTTCTTTCAAAATATTTTCAAGGGGACTTTTGATAAGTGTAAGAGGAGTTCTGATCTCATGCGCCACCTGAGTAAAGAAGTCGACTTTAGCATTATAAAGTTCGCGCTCCTTTTCCCGTTCAAACTTTTCCATTTGCAGACGGTGCTTCTGTACACTTCGATTTTTCAGGTAACGATAAACTCCGTAAAGCGTTGCCAGTACAACCAGGATATAACAGGCAAAAGCCCAGAAAGTAAGATAATAGGGTGGTAAAATATGAATTTCGAGTGTTGTTGGAGTAGCATTCCATAATCCATCACTGTTCGACCCTTTAACCATAAAAGTATAGGATCCATAGGGCAGATTAGAATAATTGATTACCGGAGACTCCCTAACGTAAAACCATTCCTTGTCGAATCCCTCCAGTTTATACATCAGCTTATTCATCCGCGGCGACTGATAACTTAACGCTGCAATACGGAATGAGAATGAATGCTGACTAGATTTAAGGGTAATGGCATCCAGCAAACTGATACTTTTGGGTAAAGGAGAATCTTTAGTCGCTACCGGCACCTTACGGTTGAACAAAAGAAAATCCGTAATAACCACCGGCGGTACATACCTGTTTTCTGTAAAGCTAGCCGGATCGAAACCGATAAAACCTTCAATTGTTCCCATATATATTTTACCGGAACGGTCTTTGAAAGCCGATTGATAGTTAAACTGATTGCTTAGCAACCCGCTTGAAACGGTATACACCTTTCCTGCCTTTGTTACGGGATCAAAGCAAAATAATCCGTCGTTGGTCGTTATCCAGAGCTTTCCGCTGTTATCTTCCACCATATTAAAAACAACATTGGATGGTAATGCAGAAGATTCGGAATTATAATGTTCAAACCTATCATGTACCTTATCATACATACAAAATCCACCACCCTGAGTGGTAAACCATAACCGCTTAGCCGTATCCTGAAAAACGCTCAGCACCCTGTCGGTGGATAAGCTGTATGGATTATTTTCTTCGTGTACAAAGTGTTTCCATATATTATTAGCTGGATTAAAGCAATATATTCCGTTTGCATAGGTGGCAATCCAAAGGTTACCTGCATCATCTTCCAGCATATCGTAAATAAAAATACCTGTCAACTTTTCCACCCGTATAAAGCGATCCGACTCTCTGTCGTAGGTATGCAAACCATAGGTTGTTCCAATCCACAATGTTCCTGATATGGAACGACAAACCGAAAAAATATCATTCGAACTCAAGTCATCCTCTCTCATTCCCTTCTGATAGTTCTTAACTCTTCCGGTGCGTAAATCAATGCGGTTGAGTCCCTTGGAAAAGGTGCCCACCCACAGAAAATTTCCATCCATGCA
>NZ_JBFWMI010000005.1:19519-69100 GCF_050251695.1 Macellibacteroides sp. | reverse complement strand
TATCATTCGAACTCAAGTCATCCTCTCTCATTCCCTTCTGATAGTTCTTAACTCTTCCGGTGCGTAAATCAATGCGGTTGAGTCCCTTGGAAAAGGTGCCCACCCACAGAAAATTTCCATCCATGCACAGACCATGAACATTGTTGTACAATAACTTGTCTACAAAAGGCTTAATTTTTCCATTTTGAGGATCAAAAAGAAATAAGCCCTTATCCTCCGTACCAATCCATATGGTACCATCTTTCCCCTGACAAAATTCACGTACCCGCTTTCCCAATCTGAAATTATCCTCCTTTTTGGGATAATATTTTTCAAAGTAGGAGTATCCCTTGGGATAATAATTTAGTCCGCCGAAATAAGACCCGATCCACATTCCACCTTCCTTGTCTTTGTATAATGAGTAAATCGCATTATCAGACAATGAATAAGAATCCGCTTCGTCATGCACAAGATGATTTCTTTTACCGCTAAGCAAATTATAAATATAAATCCCCGATTCGGTACCTATCCAAAGCTCGTCGTCTGTGTAGTATGCTATGGAGCGTACATAGGGTAACTTTCCATCTTTCATCGGCAATAAATCGCGAACCTTGTTCGATTGGATGTCAATCTTCTTCAGTCCCCCTTTGGATGACCCCACGAACAACGTATTATCCGGGCCCTCCACCAATTTGTTGATAATATCGTCGCGGAAAGGCTTCTCTCCCGTATCCGACGAAAATGGATGAAGAGATTTAAACTGGTCGTCGGAATAATACAAGTTATCGGAATAGAAACTGATCCAGCACCGTCCTTTTGAATCGAACAAGAAATGTGTCACATTTCCCGTAACCATTTGTCCGGGACCGTTAAACTGATAATTCTGTAATTTCCGGGTTTTCTTATTAAAACTAAACAATCCCTGCGAATCTACGGATATCCATATATTACCGGATTTATCACCCAAAATGGAAGTTACCGGTTGTGTAATTACCGTGTTCCGGTTGCTATTAATTGTGAATTTGCTGAACGACTCTGTCTCTTTCGAATAGACATACACCCCTATATCGGTACCCACCCAAATATTTCCATCGGTATCTTCATACAAAGTCGTAATAAAGTTGGTCCCCAGGGTACCTCCTTCTTTTCTGAAAACGCGAAAAGTGAGACCATCAAACCGGTTTAAACCATCTTTGGTCCCAAACCACATAAAACCCTGACTATCCTGTAAAATAGCATGAACCGTATTTTGCGACAACCCATCTTTACTATTCAACCTCTGGAAATAATACCTGGTATCCTGTTGATTAACGGAACACCTCGCCGAAGGGGCATTCGTCAACAAGCACAAAAGGAGGCAAATAAATAAATAGAGCTGTTTATTCATTATCAATCCGGTAAAATATTCGTACAAATATACTACAATTATTATATCTCAGGCTCAAATTCTAATAGACCGATTTTTATCCAACCGCTCCAGTTATTATAAATATTTTATATATTTGCAATTGTTATTTACAATATTTCAAATCAATCACCGGATTAAATCATTCATAGCAAGAATTTACGCGTAAAACACAAATATATTTTATAAACTTCAACATACAAAAGAACTGTTTAAATGAAAAAATTAATAATATTATTATTCATTGCATTGTGTACAGTGCAAGGGGTATATGCGGGAATTGATCATCTGTTACCCCAACCACAAAAAATAGTAAAGAGAAAGGGTGTTTTTAATCTGAACCGCACCATACAACTTATTCTTCCTACCACCACTTCTGGTGATCCGTCAATTAAATCAGAGCTTGGAGGGTTCATTGGCATGAATGGAGGAAATGTTACCGAAAAACCCTCAAAAGCTGTTATCCGTATAAAGCTGACCGACAAAGTGGATGGATGCGAATTTCAGGAAGAGGCTTATTCATTAAACATTGACCCCTCGCAACTAACAATTCAGGCCACAACGCTTCAAGGGGCTTACTGGGCAGTACAGACCCTCCATCAGCTGGCAGAAGGTAATAAGGGGAAATTACCGGCATGCACCATTACCGACTGGCCGGCCTTTCCCATACGTGGCTACATGCACGACATCGGGCGAAGCTACATGAATTATGATGAGATAAAAAAGCACATTGTCAATTTATCCCGTTATAAAGTTAACGTATTTCACTGGCATCTAACCGAAAACCAGGGTTGGAGATTGGAAAGCAAACGCTTTCCTCAGCTAAATGCACCATCCAGCTACACGCGTCATCCCGGCAAATATTACACCATTGAACAGGCAAAAGAATTGGTAGCCTTTGCTAAACAGCACAACATTATCGTAATCCCGGAAATAGATATGCCGGGGCATAGCGAGGCCTTTACACGGGCATTTGGCTATTCCATGCAAACACCGCAAGGATTGGAGACTTTAAAAGAGTTGATGAATGAAATATGCGATGTATTTAAAGATTCGGAATGGATGCATATCGGCACGGATGAGGTAAAGATCACCATGCCTAACTTCGTACCGGATATGGTTAGCCACATCCGCAGCAAAGGGAAAAAGGTTATTTCATGGAATCCAGGATACAAATATACTTCCGACGGTATCGATATGATCATGATGTGGAGCAACCATGGCCGGCCACTCCCCGGGAAACCGGCAATCGACTTACGTTTTCATTATATCAACCATTTTGATACCTTTTCCGATTTAATTGGCATCTATAACAGCAACATAGCAAGACAGCCTAAAAGAAACGAACAATATGCGGGTGTGATCGTGGGAATGTGGAACGATCGAATAATGGAAAATGATAATGCCCTGCTTACACAAAACAACTTCTACCCTGCCCTGCTCGCCGTTGCAGAACGTGCATGGAAAGGAGGAGGAGATAAATATATACAGGAAAATGGCGTTCAACTGAACCCTTCGCAATCAGATTTCCCCGACTTTGAACGGAGACTTCTTTTCCACAAGAACAATTATCTGAAAAACGAACCCATTGCCTATGTAAAACAGGTGGATGCCAGTTGGAAAGTTACAGACGCGTTTCCAAATTCCGGCAATCTTACGGCCTCCTTCCCTCCGGAGAATAAGTTGTCCGACACATATTCATACGAAGGGAAAAGCTATAACACCCGGACCGTGTACGGATCCGGCATCTGCTTGCGTCACGTTTGGGACCCCATTGTATCTGGATTGTTTAAGAATCCACAACCCAACTCTACGGCCTACGCTTACACCTATATCTATTCTCCCAAAGTGCAAAAGGTTGGAGCCTGGATTGAATTTCAGAATTACAGCCGTTCCGAACCCGATCTTGCACCCCGCCAGGGTAAGTGGGATAATAAAGAGAGCCGAATCTGGATAAACGATGCTGAAATTGCACCTCCTGTCTGGGAAAACACCCATACCGTACGCAATCAGGAAATACCTCTTAAAAACGAAAACATGGTCGCACGTGCACCTATTCCCGTTGAGTTGAAGAAAGGATGGAACACCGTATTCGTAAAACTCCCTGTGGGAGCATTTACAACTCCGGAAGTCAGATTAATCCGCTGGGGATTCTCGTTTGCACTTGTTACCCCCGATGGTAAAGATGCCATAGAGGGACTGATTTATTCGCCGGAGATGCGGAAATAGAAAATTACAAACTTCTCAGCTTCAAAACTAATTTATTGCAAAACAAACTGTCATCCATCATTTTTACCACCCAAACAGCTGGTTAACAAAGATATATAAAATGATAGATGGCATTTTCACATCTGTCAGCATGTGCCATCTGTCACATCCCCCCGATCACGGAATTAGAGCTGATTTTGCAAAACACCACCACTTTTAAAGCTTTAATAGCGAGTAACTAAAAATTTCTCCCTATCAATTAGCTCCTTCTATTAAGACTTCTATTTTCCTCTATTAGGGGAACTATTCGTTCAACAATTGTGTACTTTGCGTTTGACAATTGTTGAACGCAAAGTACACAGCTGTTGAACTTGCGTTTAACAGCTGTCAAACGAATAAGTATTCGTTAACAAAAAATTAGATCATCGTAGTAAACCTATTACTTTCCTTAAGGGATTTGAATAAAGAACTGCTTGGCAATGACGTAGGGCAATGTATTGCGTCTAGTTTCTAATCGTGAAAGTCTGTGAGATTCAGTGAATCCCATTTACTATCCACGCTTTGAACTCAACCGCTTTATTTTTGCTTATATAAATCCGCTCCAGAACATCCACATCCAAGGTTATAAGAAGTCGGCTGTCAAACCATACGGTAATATTTGTTACACTTTCTCTGGCAATAATATATTGTTTGTTGGCTCTGCAATAATCAACCGGGTTTAGCAATGAGTATATTTGTTCCAATGTTCTGGAATATGGGTATATATTGCCATCTTTCATATAGATGTAGGTATTTCTGTCGGTTGTATAAAAGCAGGAGACATCCTTTAAATTTACAGGGAGAAGTTTATCTTTTAGAGGAACCAATAGTTTATCTATATACTTTTGCTCAACAGAAAGCTGCGTATACCTGGCAAAATAATGCATGAGGTCAGACTGCGTCCATTTTCTGAACTTTGCGAGAGCTCGCTGTAATTCTTCCGCTTTGATGGGTTTAAGCAGGTAATCAATGCTATTTACTTTGAAAGCTTCAATGGCATACTCATCGTAAGCTGTAGTAAAGATAACAGGAATTTCAACCTTAATATGTTCAAAAACGGAAAAGGCCAAGCCATCTGATAAATGAATATCCATCAGAATAAGATCCGGTAACGGATTTCTCTTTAGCCATTCTACTGTCTGAAATATACTTTCAGTATTACCTACAACCTCTACGTCGGGCTCAATACTGACAAGAATATCTACCAGGTTCTCGTAAGCAACAGTTTCGTCTTCTACAATCAATATCCTCATTTCAATGTACTCTTTAAAGGTAAATAAACGCTGAATGTATCCCCTTTATCTTCAATTCTAATCTGTTCATTCATTAATAGCAAAAAACGATTTTCGAGATTTCTAAGTCCGGTTCCATTTGTTACGGGAGGTGTGAGCTTTGGATATACTGGATTTGACACAACCAATTCAAAACTTTCATTAAACCTGAAAGTTATAGTCATCTTATGCAGACTGTCTATCATGTTATGAACAACCACATTGTCAATGATGGGAAGCAATGAAAGAACGGGAATTTTGAGATTCATCATATCATCATCAATATCAATATCGAAAACCAATTTATTTGCAAATCTTACTTCCATCATATAACGGAACGCATCGACAAATTCAAGCTCTTCTTTAAGAGTAACCAACCCCTTCTTGTCACTCTGCAAAATATAGCGGAAAACATCCGACAGCTTATTCACATACTCCAGTGTTACCTCATCATCTTGCCTTCGTATCAAGGCCGTAAGTCCGTTAAGCGAATTAAAGAAGAAATGCGGGTTTATCTGGTTAGCAAGGGCGTTACAGCGACTTTCCAGATTTTCAATCCGCAGCAATTCAATTTCCTGCTCCTTCCTTCTTTGTACTGAATAAAGATAGGAAACGTGACCTATAAAAGTACAAACAATACATACCACCAAAAACTGGAATAACAAAATACTGGTAAAACAATCTGCTTTAGTACAACATAGATAAGATATCGCTACGTACAATAAGTAAGCAATTATTGTTATAGAGAAAACGGACCAGAACCGTTTTTTGGCAGAGTGCATTTTAATTTTCCTCAAATTGAAGCTGATTAAGATCCAAATAAGTGAAACAAAAAACAGGAATCTAAAAGTAAAGAACACGATATGTCTTGTATACTCCTCTCCATCAAGAAAACTAAGTTCCCAAGGAAGGCAGGCAATATTGGGATAAACAACAAAAAGAGCACTAACCATGCTGATTAGCATAAGCTTAAATGAGCTGTAACTGTCAAAGAGATTCATCGATATTTTTTTTACAAAATTAAAACAATAATTCTGATTTATAGCACTTTCGTAAAACGATAGGTAGGTTGTGGACGTCCTGGTTGTAAATATTTCCAAGCCAATATATCAGTAACATATTTATCGATTGTCAACGATTCGAGAGTTTTACGCACAATGCCATCAAGTTTTTCTGGAGATATCTCAACACGCGCATTGATAGTCAATCTGATCGAATTGCTTTGTCCAACTGAACCACGAAGGGAAAAAGCATTTGAAGTCCCGACAATATTACCTACAATAAACTTCTTATCATTTTCTAAAATTACTTTCACATGACCCACTGAATGGCGTTGCTTATTAAATTCGGAAGAAAGGCTAGCAAGAAATTTATGGGTAAAAACATCCCAGTCAGTATTTTCACCCTTAATAATTACAGTTCCATTTAACCAGCCAAGAATAGCTTCACCATTTGCATAAATATCATAATCTATCTCAACAATCTGCTTCCCTGCATCGCGACGGGATAAGACATCATCCAACCATTGTTCGACACCATTTCCTACAATGGCACTTACTTCAAATATCGTTGCTGCTGGAAATACTTGGGCTGTTCGCAGCTTCAGTCGATTCAGCTCTTCTGTAGTCAACAGGTCCGTTTTATTGATAAGGATAATATCGCTTTCCTCCAGTTGCTTCCGATATATATAGGCTGCATCGGGATGCAAACCTGCATTACCACCGTTAAGCATGGAGTCAAGACGGTTTGGATCTGCCAGAACAGATAGTGGTGCGATATGCAGTTCGCGGTTCCAAAATTCTTTGAGTGGCTGCATAATGGTGGCAGATAAATCTGTACAGCTTCCTACAGGTTCAGCGATAATTACATCGACATCTGCTTCTTTTTGCATCTCGCGGATAGCTTTCGTAAAACCATTGAAGTTGCAGCAGAAACAACTACCACTAACCTCCAGGACATGCATATCATTAAGGAACAGCAGTTTACTATCAACTAATTCGGGAGCCTGATCGTTTGTAATTAATCCCACCTTAAGTCCCTTTCTCATTAGTTTCTGAGCTGCATACCAAAGCAATGTAGTTTTTCCGGCACCAAGGAAACCTCCGACAAGTATAAGTTTTGTTGTTTTCATCTTTTTTAATTTATCAGTTTATATGTTTATCACATTTGCAGGCCTTTGAAGTCTGTTTCATTAGAGGCTCAATTATATGGAGAAAAAACAAAGAAGCCGCTGTTCCTCCAACAACCGGAGCCAATATGTACACAAAGAAAAAGCCCCCGTTATTGTCGGGAAACGCAGCACTTCCCCATCCAGTAAGCCAAGCCACGATACGCGGACCGAAATCACGCGCCGGATTAAGACCAGCTTGGGTGAGGGGAGCTAGCAGACAAATTATGGATGTTACCGCGAGACCGATAAACACCGGTGCAACCGTATCGCTGGGACGTCCAACGTTACAACCTTCGGTAAGCGCAAAAATTAGTAACAGCAAAAGAAATGTTCCAAACGCCTCGGCCCCCATTGCCAAATTCATAGATACAACAGCTTTTGAACCAGAAAAGGAATAGAACTCCCCAAACATTTTCGCCGTCTCTATCGAAGCCTCCGTACCTCTTACAATTCCACGGCTACTTTCGTAAGCCTCAATGGAAGGAGAGAATAACATAAAAACTACCCCCCCCTGCTAAAAGAGCACCAAGGAATTGGGCACTTAAGTAAACCGGCAGTTTCCTTGCAAGCATTCTTTTACTGATTACCATGGCTACGGATACAGCAGGATTTAAATGAGCGCATGATAAATGGCGGGTCAGATAAATTGCCAGCATTACACCGATACCCCATACAATCCCAATCTGGAAAATACTGTTATATTCTCCAAACAAAACAGACGAAGCTACAGAACCACATCCAAACAGTACTAAAATAAATGTCCCCAAAAATTCGCCAACAAATTCTTTCATCATATTAATATCCGATTTAAGTAATAGTATCTGAATTGAATCACAAAAAAGCGGAAACTCTTTTGTGATTCAATTATAAAAGTTAGTCTGTACGATTTTTATTTGATTTTATAAGCCATCAGGGCATTGCCGTGGCGTATGTAAAGCACTCCGTTTTGTATTACAGGGTGCGCCCAATGAGGTCCTTCGCCTTTAGTAACACGGAATTCACTTACTACATCAAACTTTTCGACACTGGGCTTTACCAACCCTACCGTACCGCGACGTTCGTCGTAACAATACAACATGTTATCTGCTGCGACAATGGAACCTTTACCTTTTCCCCCGCTCCAGGGATTATCATAGAGAGTCTTTCCAGTTTTCCAGTCAACAGCCACCCAGTTTCCCTGGTTATTATTAATCCAGTTTGAACCAAACACAATGCCATTATGCAAAACAAATCCACCGTGATGAGTGTCAAGGTCGTTATTACGCCATACAAGGCTTGCATTCGTGGCATCGACATTCAGTCTTAACATAAAGGCTCCTATATCGTAACCAAAAGAAAAGAAAAGATATCCATTGTCGTAAATCGGTGTATTGGTAGCAATGTTTTCTCTTCCTGCGTCCTTGCTGCCCCAATCGTTAAATGTCCACTCAATGTTACCTGTCTCCGGATTAACACCCACCACATTATGCCCCGTAACTGCAATGATCTTCATTTTGCCGTTATTCATGATTAGCAGAGGTGAAACGTAAGAGCCGTTATCACTCAATGGTTTGCTTTTCCATACAACTTTGCCTGTCTCCGCATTCAGGGCAACCATAGTTGTTACATCTCCTCCTGGGGTATAAATCACTTTGTTATCGAATACAAGCGGACTTTCGGATGTTCCCCAGATTCCGGTTTTCCTTTTAAATTCGTTGGCTCCATCTACTTTCCAAACGATGGCACCGTCTTTTATATTTATACACACAATCTCACCTGCTCCACTGATTACATACGCCTTATTTCCTTCAATGGTTGGTGTGGTACGGGTTTCGGGATAGGTTTTATCCCAAGGAGAACCGTAAACAATCTCGTAAATCTTTTTTCCCGTCAATGTATAGGCAGAGAAAATCTCCTTGGTTTCATCTTCATTCATTCCGGTTACATACAAGCGATCTCCAAAAACTACAGGACTTGAATATCCTTTTCCTGCATCCAGGGTTTCCCATATGAGCTCCGGACCTTCGGTTGGCCAGGTTTTAAGCAGACCGGTTTCATAATAGTTACCATTACGCTCCGGACCTCTCCAACTGTAGGGCGATTGAGCGGTTACCTCGACAGTAACCAGGCAAGCCAAGGCTACTCCTAAATAACAAAACTTCTTTTTTTGATCTGATGTCTTCATGTTGATTTATATTAGTGTTAGACAAATTATTATTGATTACCTGTAAATTGAGTATAAAGCATGAGTAAATTTTCTGCCATCACAAGTTCATTGTATCGTGAGGCGGATAAATCAACAGCCTTCTCAGCGTAACTGACATATAATTCCTTATCGGTCAATAGCTTTTCAAGGGCATCTGCCAATGCGTCGGAGTTGTTGGGTTCGTACAGTATACCGGCCTCACCCACAATTTCCGGAAAGGAACCGGTTGCTGGCTCCACGACAGGGCGACCAGCCGCAAATGCTTCACACAGATACAGTCCTACTCCTTCTTCAAAGGTGATAGGTACAGATAGTACGGATATTGAGTTGTAAAAACCAGCATGATCCTCCAGACTGTAATCATCGACTATCTCTACCACCTCTTTGTAGGGCGAAAGCAGACGCTTTATCTCCTTCATGAAGCGCTTGTCTTTTCCGGTATAACCTCCTGCTATTTTTAGTCTGAGGTTTTTGATTGTCCCCCTTTCCTTTAGCTTGATAAACGCATCAGCCAGTATATCAAGTCCGTTTTCACGATTCATCCGGTAGAAGAAACCGATTACCGGATCTTCGGGATAACCCGTGGAGGCATATTTTTGCCTGTCTACTCCGGGATAAATCACATCTATCTCCGTTAGTTGAGGAAGGCGCTGCCGGATGAACTCCTTGTAGAATTGGCTGGTTGTAATAAATCGGTCTACATATCGGCTATTATCAATAATTCCCTGCCAAGCGGCCGAAGCATCCTTTTTATTCATGCTGTCGATCCACACCTCTTCGTCTTGCACAGAACAGATAATGGGAATATCCATCTGCAAGCGAATCATCCGGGCAATACCTAGCAATAACGAACTGGAAAGGTGGATGATATCCGGCTTTTCCTGCTCTTTGATCCATTGAATCAATTGGGAAACCTGCTCTTGAAACACCGCATCCTCACCGTTGATCATGGATAATGTCATCGCCTCCGCACCTTGAGCCGAAGTTGTACCCGACATGGAAGAAGCAATATTCAACATCGCATTCGATGCGGTAAAACGTTCCAGCCACTTGGGCATCTTTCTTTTACAAAAAAACTTTTGTGCTGTATAGAAAGTAGTCGCCGGGAAAAACAAAGGGGCATCAGCCTGAAACGATTTATGTTTAAGGGGTAGATAAAGCGGCATAATAATTACCTTGTGTCCGGCTTTGCGTAATGCCGATGCCTGTAGATTATCACGGAAACAATTCCCGCAATAAAAGGAGTCGCCGGAGCCGGGTATGATAAATAATATCTTCATACGAACAACCGTTTTGATTTTTCAATTTCTTCTTTAACCGATATCTTTACAAAAACCAATACGAAGACCATAAAGACAATTATAAAGATCAAAGCTAATAACCATATCCAAATACCTGCATTTGTAAATGTACTGCTTACCCCTATTAAAGCACTTATAAAACCTGTGGCAAGTGCGTACAACGGGACAAGCAGATTTTCTTTATACAAAAGCATCTCTATTCTCTTGTCTGTAAACCCCAATGTACGGTACATATTTATTTCCCTCATCCGCATGGAAAGATTTTTACGAATCACGATAACAAAGCCCATAATACCCAGCAATAATCCTAAACATCCAAGCGTCATAAAAATGGTCAGGTAGGTGTCTGTCACGGTATTGAATTGTCTGAGTCGGTCGTTTGTAGTTAAAATCCGCACGCCATATTCATTCAACGCTTGAGAGAGAAGACTTTTAACCTCTTCTTTCTCTGCTTCATCCACTTTAAGAAGAAATACCTCACTGCCGGTTGTTTCCTCCCATATTTCCCGAAACAAGGCCTGGTCTATCAAAATATTCCCTTGAAAGATGGAATTAGATAACGTTCCGGCCAGCTGTATGGCAACCCGTTGTCCCTTGTCTCCTTCATACCAAAGGGTATCTCCCAAATTTAGCCTCAAACCCCAGGTAAGTACGGTGGCATCGACTAATGCCGGATAAACAGAATCATTACGCGCCTTCATCTGTTCGAAAAAGGCTTTTCTTTCCAGAGGATACAAACTTTGTTCAATCTGAAAATCACTGGCAGACAAAGCGTTCATATCAATCCCCAGCACTGTAGAGTTCTTTACTTTATTAAGATTCAGACAACTTGCATCATCGGCACTATACCGTAAACACTGGAGTATTTCCGTATCAGGAGGCAAATCTGTAAGCGAAAGTTTTTCCCTGCCTGCCTGCGTTGCCATGGAATGATAAATAGGCACACTGCTTTCACACCAGAGCGCATATCCTCCCGTTCCGGTACGAAGCTGCGAACTGTCGGCAAACCCTTTCCGGTTTAGTCCTACAGAAAAGACGATAAACACACCGGTTGCTAAAGCCAGAAAAGATAACATAGCCTGCTTTTTGCCAGCATATAAGGTAGACCATGTCAGGCTGGAAACATGAAAATTATCCTTCGCAGCAGATGCATTGCGGGTAATAAGGAAGTCCCCCCACAAAGCTGCCATTCCAATCAGCACAACTCCCGTTGTTACAAAAAGGGTTACTGAATGTAGAAAAAACACATTGATGCCTATCATACCTATCGCCAGCACACCCGAAAGGATAAGCAAAACTCTTTTAGTTCGGATACTTCCTTTTTTTCGTCCGGATACTTTCTGTTTCTCCTTCATCATCTTTACAAGCATCAGACGAAGCAGTACCAAAGACAGCGTGATACCTGCAAAAAAGCCAATAAGTATAGTAATCAAATCCGGATATACAATAAAACCACCTGTTTGTGTGGCTCCTATCCACACATTTCCAAGCATCCACATCACCAGGCTGGTATATAGCAATCCGACCAAGACCCCGGCAACCGATGCTACCAGTACAACAGGAGCCAATTCAATCCAAAGGATTTTAACAATACGTTTCCGCGTATAGCCAAGTGATTGAAGCAGTTCTATTTCATGCCTCCGCTGATAAAGCATTTCGGTCAACGGAATCAGCATCAGCATCATTGCGGAAACTATAATAAAGAAAGCGAGTGCAAGAAAAAGTCCGGAGAAATCTACGCCATTCTTTGCGGCATCCAATCCTGCTTCGCGGGGCGAAATAAGTTGAATACTAAATATGGCCGGAGTAAGTTCCGACAGATCGGGTTCCGCATTGGCCACCCTAACGGCTGTAGCATTTCCATAAGCATTGCCCCACTCCTTCGCCACTGCATCGTAAGCAATAATAGCTTTGGGAGTACTTCGGTAAAGTTTCCAATAGTCTTCGTCCTCATCAGTTATCAGATCCATATTAATGGGAAGATCGCTATCCCAATCGGTACACCGTTCCACATCAGAAAGGCCCGGAAACTCGGCGCTCAAGGTGCTGTCTTGCCGCAATTGGGCCAATGGAACAATTTGCCGCACCTGAAATTGGATGGTATCCGTATGCAATATCTTTAATTCCTTGGAAGTAAAATAAGAAACCTTTATGGTATCGCCCACCCTGGCATGCAGCCTGCGGGCCGAATAATCGGAAAGAATAATCTCATTCTTCTTCAATAAATCTCCATTATACCGGTCTGTCGCTGTTACGAAAGAATAAGGAATGGAAGCCCCGTCCAACTCTATTGAATTGGCAAAATAAGAGAACATCCTATTTGTCTCCCGGTTATTTAGCCGTATTGTTTCCACTACTTCTTCCTGCAGAAAAACCCGGTCGGATGTAATTTCCGTATATCCGTTCTTTCGGTCCACCTTTAGTCCGGAACTGGTATAATCCCAGACTTTGGCCAGATCTGCATCAGATAAGGGCTTGTTGTTCAGTATGAGGTTTATTTTCCCTTCCACTTCAAGAACTTCTGCCAGTTTGTCGCGGTTTACAAAAATATTAAACGGAATGATTTGCTCGTTTTTCATGCTGATGTTGCCACCGGATTTCGCATCCACAACCCCGCAAGATGATAGGCGAAGACTGGTTGTGTAGTTTTCGGTTACAAATAGAGAACCAGATGGAACCAATCCTTTTGCCGGCAGACGAAGTACGATATCAGCCGTTCCTTCCTGCTTCAGTTCATCAGCCAATGCAGAGTTCATCATGACAGAATCTTTGGAAATAGACATATCGTCTACTCCCCAAACAAATACTGGAATTAGCTTTTGTCCCTGCGAAACAAAGCCATTTGTCAGCAAGATACCTCTGGCTGATTCTTTTAAAAGGGATGTTTTAAGCAGGTTGGAAGACATAAAAGAGTTTCTTGAGAAGATAACAATTTCAGTATCTCCAAAACGTTCCTCCACCTGCCTGACCAAAGTCATCCGGACTGAATCCCCTACAACCAGACTACCCACGATTACGGCAACGGTAATAAGTGAAGCTACTGCTATTAATTTATAATAGCGTATATAAAAGGAGATATTCTTACGAGCCAGATTTTTTATATTCATCTCAAAATACCTTCTTTAAGAGTTAAGATGCGGTGCGCTACTGAGGAGGTTTCTTCCGAGTGTGTAACCATCACGATCGTTGTCTGCAAATTCTGGTTGATTTCCGAGAGTAACGAAGCAATATTCCACGCATTATCGGCATCCAGTTGTCCGGTTGGTTCGTCGGCAAGAAGAAGCTTGGGCTTCATGATCAAAGCCCGGCAAACAGCCACACGGCTTGCTTCCCCTCCTGATAAGGTTGAGGGATATTGATGTGCAACACCGGATATATTCGTTAGTTCCAGCAATTTGAGTGCATATTCAGTTTCTTCTTTTCCAGTGCGTGAAGCGTATGCCAAAGCTGGCAGTAAAATATTTTCCAGTACAGTATATTGAGGCATCAGCCGATGATCCTGAAATACAAAACCGAGCTGTTTATTGCGAACCATTGAATGATCGACTCCTGCTGTAGTCATTTCCGTATCATCCAATAAATAACTACCGCCATCGGGTTGAAGCAACGTTCCCAGAATAGACAACAGTGTTGTTTTACCCGAACCTGAAGCTCCTTTTATAGCAACGAACTCACCCTTTCCAATCTCCATATTTATTCCACGGAGCACGTTATTCAGCTGATTTTCTCCATCCCGGAAGCTTTTTTTTACATTTGATAGTTTGATTAATGACATATATTTACATATTTCGACTATTTATTTCCAAAACATAAAAGCGTACCTTTTGTCGTAAGCACAAAAAAATGATCTCTAATAACGGCCGGCGATCCTATAATCTGTTCGCCCGTATCGTATTCCCATTCCAATGTTCCTTTTTGGGTGTCCAGGATGGTGACAATACCGGTTTTGGTACATACGATCACTCTATCATCGCAGACCAGCGGAGAGCTTTCGCCAACATTTCCTTTCAACAGATATTTCCAGTTCACCTTTCCGTCTTTACGGTTTATCGAATACAAATATCGCTCGTAGGAAAGCGCGTACACTGTTTCGGAGGTGATGGATAAGACTGAAACAAATGAGCTGTTCTCATTCGTTGATTTCATTATTTTCTTGTGACGGACAATCTTTCCCTTTTCCAGCAGAAGTTCGTAGATGTTGCCTGAATAATCGCCAACATAGCAGAAATCGCCCATAATGGCTGGCGATGCAGGTATATAAGCGTCGAGCAACAACGAATCTGTCGGCATACCTGTACGGGTGTTTATGATGCGCAACCAAGAGTCGCAACCTCCGAATATGACATGTTCCTTCCAGACAGCAACAGCTCCATTCAGGTAGTATCCGGACTCGAAGCGGTTTATTTCGGACCCGTCGCGGGCATCCACACAGTAAAGGAAATTATCGTAACTGCCGAACACAACCGACTGCCTGCCTTCGAAATTTACTGTATTGGGTGTGGCTGATACCTGTCCCATGGTCTCAAAATTCCAAAGGGTGTCTTTCTTACTTAGAGAAACAGCACTCAAAAAGCCATCGATGCGTCCAATATAGAGAATGGAATCGTGGATCATCGGAGTGGCTTCGACGGCTGTATTCAGATCATAACTGAAAGCCGGATTTCCTTTTATATCTATCCCCTGGATGTGACCTTTTTTGTCGCACCAATAGGTTGTTCCTTTATCCACTACCGGCGAAGAGACCGTCCGGGTATTCCCTTTGTAGCTCCACAACAACACCGGATCCTCGGGAAGAGGGGTATCTGTATACCCACTCAAAGCGGCATCTCCACGGAATAACTGCCAGTCCATGTCGCCTTTACCGTCGGAGAAACCGGGACTTCCGGCACAGCTCATCAATAAATACACCATTCCTGCAAACAGAACCAATCGTTTCATATTTACTACCTGAATTTTGTTTTGTTTTTCAAATTCTGTACAATGCTCCCGTAGGACACAATTCCGCTAATTCTTCCTTTATATTCTTCCGGTTTTCTTCCGGAAGCACTACTTGCATCCCGAACCCTCTGTCTCTAAAGGTAAAGCCGTTCTCACTGTTATAAACACATAATCCGCAGCGAATACATTTGGCCTGTTCGTACCATAAATTTCCAACAATATGTATTTTGGTCATGGCCGGTAAAGCCGAACTGGCTTCATACCGTGATCGTTTTATTCCTTGCAAAGTGGAATAATACCTTAATTTACAATCCCCTCGTCCCGAACAGGCACAGTGCAGGCAATTGGACGCCGAATGAATGTTCACTTTTAGAAAGGTTCTTTCTTTTTCCGTAAACCGTCCCAAACGAGACAAAAAAGCTTTTTTATCCGGTTTCGGGAAGCTCATTTCCATAGCTGCAGACTCAGCATCGGCCATCCCTGCCACCTCACGGATAATCACACGGATTGATACAGGTTCATCCACCGTTCCACGGCGGCAGGCCTTTTCGCAAGGAGCTTTACAGTTGTCGCAGGCTATCTCCGGAAGTGAAAAGGCAGCAGCAAGGGTATCGTAAGCCTCCTTCTTCCGGTCCGCGTCATAATAGCCCAGCATCCGTTCAATATCTAACCCCTGGGGGCAGACCAAAGTACAGGGTGCTTCGCAATCTGCCCTATGGTCGCTTAGGAGCAATTCGAGCGACAAGGTACGTACAAGCCGAACCTCTTCACTATCAGTTTCGATCTGCATTCCTCCCACAGGAGTGGTGGTACATGAGGGTATAATTTGTCCTGTTGAACAGTTCTTTACGGCGCATACCATGCACGAAGATTTATGCCTGGCTCCCTTTGCATAACAAAGCGAAGGGATTGTATATCCGGCTCTGCGGGCAACTTCCAGCAAGGTTTCGCCCTCCAATACTTCAACATTGGTATTATCTATCGTAATCACCATATTATTTCTATTTTGTATTGATTCTTTCTCTGTTTCGTATCAGGTATTATCCAAACCGGACATACCATCAGTTTGCCTTTAAAGGCACTTTCCGAATGGCATCGTAATTACATTCGTTTACACACAATCCGCACAGAACACACTTACTTACGTCTATCGTATGAACCTCATAAGGCGTATAAGGTATGGCGTCTACCGGACAAGCTTTCGCGCATCGGGTACATCCGATACATTGTTCCGTAACCACGTATTTAACCATCTCTTTGCAGGTTCCCGTTTTGCATATTCCGTTCACGTGAGCTTCGTATTCTTCGCGAAAATACTTCAGGGTTGTCAGCACCGGGTTGGGGGCTGTTTTTCCCAATCCGCAAAGAGAAGCCTTCTTTATGTTCAATGCCAGTTGTTCCAACTTGTCGAGATCGGCCATCTCCGCTCTTCCACTGCATATTTTGTCTAGTATATCAAGCATTCGGCGGATACCCACCCGGCAAAATGTACATTTTCCGCAGGACTGGTCGCAAGTAAAACTCAAAAAGTAACGGGCCATATCAACCATACAATCGCTTTCGCTCAGCACCACCAATCCTCCGGAACCCATCATGGCTCCCATCTGATTAAAGGCGTCGAAATCCACCTCAACATCGCATAGATGAGCAGGAATACAACCACCCGACGGACCACCAATCTGTACGGCCTTCAGCTTCTCGCCATGTTCCAGTCCGCCTCCGATATCCTCGATAATCTGATTGAGGGTTATTCCCATGGGTACTTCAATCAGTCCGCCGTGACGAATCTTACCGGCCAACGCAAAAACCTTGGTGCCTTTGCTGCTTGGGGTGCCAATCTGGCGATAATAATCCGCTCCGTTATTTACTATATACGAAATCTGACTCAACGTCTCCACATTATTCACCAGTGTAGGCAAACCGTGCAATCCTGCCACAGCAGGAAAAGGAGGTCGTTGTTTCGGGAAACCTCGTTCCCCCTCGATAGAGGCGATAAGTGCAGTCTCTTCTCCACACACAAACGCGCCGGCTCCTTCAAAGATGGTTATATCGAATGAAAAGTCACTTCCGGCAATGTTCTCACCAACAAGATTATGTTCGCGGCACATTTCGAGAGCCCTACGAATTCGGACAACCGCAAGCGGGTATTCGGCGCGGATATAAAAGATTCCTTTATTGGCTCCCACGGCATATCCGGCTATAATCATGCCTTCTATCACACGGAATGGATAGGATTCAAGCATCATGCGGTCCATAAAAGCACCTGGGTCGCCCTCGTCGCCGTTACAGATAACATACTTATCTTTCTTCCCGGAAGCAGCCACAATTTCCCATTTCTTTCCTGTTGTAAAGCCGCCTCCTCCACGTCCGCGGATGCCGCTTTTCAGAATGGTATTAATTGTTTCGGTAGTGCTACTGGTAAAGAGAACTTTCTTGAGGGCATCGAAACCGCTGTAAGAAATGTATTCGTCAATGTTAAGCGGCGCCAGAAATCCGAATCCCTGTGTTGAGATGTGTTTCTGTCCAGACAGAAAACTGTCTATCACTCCTGTTCGTTCGTTTTCGGGCTTCCATATCACATTATCCCACGTGGAATCGGTATGAAATGTATCAACTTGGTTAAAGAAGCTGTTTTTCAAACGCTTGAGATAACCCGATGGTTTAAAATGATAATGCAGGATCTCTTTTATTTCGACTGCTTTTACATTCGGATAACGGGTAATTGAACCATCAGCATGCACCACATCTATTAGGGGGACCTTATTACATACACCTACACAGCCCACCGGCTTGATGTTCACATCGATACCCAACTCCCCAGAAGCTTTTTGCAGCTCCTTATATATGTCGGACGAACCACTGGCCTGACAACACGATCCCATCCCGAGACGGATTTCACCGGCTATCTTTCGTAATTTATTTTTAGTTTCCTCTTTCTCTGTTTTATTTTGAAATCCAAGGAAATCCTCTATCACTTCGTTTACTTTCCCAGGTTGCACATGACCATATATTTTCTCATCAATCTGAACCACTGGGGCCAATGTACAACAACCCAGACAGGCTATCTTCTCAATGGAGAAAAGCTGATCGTCCGAAGTAATATTGTCGCCTTCCATTTTCAATTCCCTGCGAAACGAATCATATACGTTTCCAGCCCCTTTTACGTGACAGGCGGTTCCTGTACATACCTTGATAAGATGCTTTCCGTAAGGGATGTGACGGAACTGGGAGTAAAATGTTGAAACGCTGATCAATTGAGCCCGGTCTATCTCCGTCCGTTCATAAATATGCTCGAGAGCAGCCGAAGGCAGATAACTGAATTCGTGCTGCAAAGCTTGCAACAACGGAATAATAATCTGCCGTGATGTGCCAATCCGATCAATAATAGCGTCGACTTTGGCTATCATCTCCTCATTAGCTTCAACGATGTTGTTTTCACAATTACATGCCATATCAATTTGCAGTTACACAGTAAATACTATTTTCGGTACGCACCACTATTTTATTGTCGGTAAAAGCTGGTGTTGCAAAAGTATGCTCACCCGTTTCGAACGAATCCAGCAGACGGAATTCTTTGTCGGCCGAGAATACAAACATCTTTCCATCGTTGCTGAAAAGATAAACTTTTCCCTCAGCAATTACCGGAGACGAATAAAACTCCGTATTCAGTTCATGCACTTTGCCGGTTTGTCCGGTTTTGGTATCAAAAGACGCTACTACACCATAGCTGGTTGCCAGATACAGATTGTCTTTTGTGGCTACCGGACTGGATACCTCCGGCAGGTAATCGTTAGATTCCCAGAGCACACTTCCATCCGTAGCATTGATTGCCACCAACTTAGCATATTCACTGGCACCAAACACGATTCCGTTGGCACTGCAAGCACTGGAACCTACTTCTCCGCTCAGACATTCAACACGCCAAAGTTGCTTTCCGTTATTGGGATCATAGGCGGTGATTGCCGGGTTACCCATCAGAACAAGTTGAGGTTTGTTATTAACATAAGCGATAACAGGCGAACTCCAGGTTATCTTTTCCGTACGGCTTTTACTCCATCTTTCAGTGCCGGTAGCCATATCCAATGCTACCACTTTGGGAGAGTTCTGGTTATCGTACTGTACAAAAACCTCGTTTCCAAATGCCAGCAAAGAGGAGGCATATCCGTAATGGTTGCTCGGTGCACCCAGATTCTTAGCCCATAATTGCTTTCCATCCATATCTGCACATATAATATCGCCGGTGGCAAAAATAGCGCAGACCTGCTTGCCGTTTGTAGCCACACTGGATGCAGCCAATCCGGTATCCTTCGTTGTTTTTGGCATCTGTTTGGGAGAACCCTTGATATTGACTGCCGCCAGTGACCAAAGCTTTTCCCCTGTATTCAGGTCGTAACAATAGAGTTCGCGGGCCTGATCATCAGCTCCGGAAAAAAAGACTTTATTCCCATTAATAACAGGCGAATTAAATCCTTTGCGAGGTATGCTTTGTTTCCAGGCTATATGTGTACCACTGCTTAAATTCCATTTAACAGGAACTCCTTTCGCCGCAGATATTCCATTGGAATTGTTTCCCCGGAAAGAATTGTGGGTAACTTTTGAGGCTGCGACTTCCGATACTGCCTCCTCAGCGGCTGTTTGCAACGTATCTGCTCCCGCTTCAGGTACTGCGGATTCTTCTGCAACCAAGGCTGTTTCCTGCGGATTTGTCTCAGCCGCACCATCTTTCGATGTTTTCTCTTTCGTGGTCAGATAAGGAGAACTCAGCAATACAAAAACCAAGGCTACGGCAGTCATCCCCGAAGCGACCCAAACAACATATTTGCGTGCCTGG
Organism: Macellibacteroides sp.; assembly: GCF_050251695.1. Lineage (NCBI taxonomy): Bacteria > Pseudomonadati > Bacteroidota > Bacteroidia > Bacteroidales > Porphyromonadaceae > Macellibacteroides > Macellibacteroides sp. The sequence continues at coordinate 48,773 of NZ_JBFWMI010000005.1, read as the reverse complement.
GTTTTATCAACCCACTCATCAACCGGATCTATTGTTTTAACCGGAATGTTTTTGTCTTTTGCAAAGTAAAAACGGGCGCTGACAATGAACACAACCAGCATGCCCAAAAGTATATAAACACCAGCCATCAAATGATCAAGCCTCACAAAATAGGCTTTTCTGGCTAACAAATCCAGTTGACGTATCTGCTCCTGCAGTGCGAGATTAGTGTTATTCGCATCATTCAATTGTTTCAACGTTTCCACCACTTCTGTTTGGAGAGGTGTCGTGTCTCTTACCTGAAAATAATTGGTAATCAACATGATTGAGAAGGTTACTATAAACAGAGCCGAAACAATGGCTATATTTCTTAGAATCGCTTTTTTCATAATGCTATATTTCCTGATTCGTTTCCTATTTTATATTGTGGACAATAACTAAAACATCTGGCGCATCCTACACAGGCAGCATGATCAATTTCATATTGTTTGCGTGTGCGTTTCACCGAAAGGCCAATCAGCGTGATTGCTACAACCAATCCCATTAGGGCACCTGCAATCGTTGTATATAGTTTAAAATCAGCCTGTACCTTTTCATACCTTTGCGTTAATCCTTCAATGGAATCTCCTTGTCCGTAAAAGGCTTCTAATTCCAGCGAAAGTACATCCCCCGGATTGGCTTCGTGTTGCATAACCATATCATACAGTCTTACTTCCTTATTGGCCCGGCTGAGTTCACTGCTTACTGAACGCATTAAAAAAGCTCCGCAGAGTATCAGGAGAGGCAGGAGAACAAAATAATTTAAAAGTCTTTTTACTCCCCGCAGCCTGCTCTCTTTCGCTTTGTTGGCATAGGGCGGTCTGATAGCATCAACCGGACAGGCATTGTGGCAAAGTTCACAATTGATGCACGGTTTGTCCGTCAATTTAATTTTCCATATGGATACGGAGGAGAATATACTGAGCAGAGCACCGTAAGGACAAAAGAAACGACAGAATGGCCTTCCGGTAAACATGGCCATAATCAGCAGTATGACACCGCATGTAATCATGCCAATATCACCGCCCAGACGGAAAATACCTATAAAAGGATCGAAACGGCAGATGATGAAACTACTCCTTGTTACAGCATAAAGCAGAGCAAAAATAAGGTAAAACCAGGGCATCATGCCTAATACGGTAGTGAGCGCTTTTGGCAATTTGTAATTCTTTATGTTAACCAATTCCTGTAAAGCTCCGAAAGGACATACACCTGCGCAGAAAACCCGGCCAAACAAGAAGGCAAACAAAACTGGCAAGATAAAAAACAGTAAAACGGACAAGGGCAATGCATACGTATTGTCCGTCAGCGCAAGAGCTACATTCTGTACCGATCCGATACTACAGACACACCCCTTGCGAAAGAATCCAAAGTATGCCACAGATATAACTGAAACCCAGAGAATAGGTCCCCGGGTGCGCTTTTTGATTACAGCCCAGGATACGATACCCATTAACGCCACCAGCAGGATGATATCTATCGCTACAAGCAGCTCTTCATTGGGAATAGCGTGGTGAATTTCCGGATACTTGTATCCCGACTCAAAATCAGGTTTCGGAAACCTGTTTTGTGCCATACCTTCTCCAAGAATAAGAAGAAATAGACAGATATACAGTATTTTATTCATAATTCTATTAGTCTTTAAGTTTATAGGCCGTATCCATTGAAACGCGGGTGATGGCATCCGACGGACATACTCTGGCAATTTTACATTCGTTGCAATCGGTACAGAGATCTCTTTTAATCTGCAAGTAAAGCGAGCCGTTCCCAAACGAGCTGCATCCCTTCACACATTTACCGCACCCGTTGCACAGACTCTCGTCAATGGTATATTCAAAATAAGGATCCTCAACGAATTTGCGCTGGATAGCACCTGTAGGACACATCAGGTTTTCGGCCGCTGTATTCAGTTCTTTGGCATTGGAGCGGAAATAACCGCCGCACAAGTCACAGTAACCACATACTTTGTTTGCATGAAAACATTTGACTGCCGATACCTGCAGTACACAATCGGTTTCACATCGTCCGCAATGGGTACATTTCTGAGGATCTATCTGCCAGTAATAGCTGGCCTCTTTTTCGTTTTTCAACCTGCTTGCCAATACACCCGACACAGCCAGTATGGATCCTCCTGCCACAGCCGTTCCAAGTACACGCAGGAACTTTCGGCGGGCTATCGGACTGTTTTTATTCTCTTTTTTCTGTTCCATGTTTCAATCAAATATTTATTCCTTTACGTAACGGGCAATCGACAGAGCATGACGAACAGGCCGTTTCTTCCGCCGCTTGCAGATCGTATTGGAATGTGGATATTTTATTTTTTGCTGCAACATATATCTTGTCCTTGTTTACCCTAAAATCGAAGGCAACATTCCCTCCACCCAGACTTTTGCTATCTAATAAAATGGTCCGGAACTCTCCTTCCGGACTGTAACAGCTGATACGGGGAATCCCTTTTTCGGAGGTAATTATTTCGCCGGCATTAAAGCTAAGATAAACGGGATTACAGCATCCGCAGAAGTTTCCTGGAGCTGCTCCTGACTTTCCGAAGGAAGCTATAAATTCTCCTTCCAGGGTGTAATTTTCCACTCGGTGCCTGCCAGGATTTGAACAGAAGATACTTCCGTTGGCATAGGTAATACCAAAACAATAGCTGGGTACAACAAAGCCTTCGGGACTTTGAATGAATTTGACAAAACCTCCTTCGGTTGTATATTTGCAGATGTTTTTATTAGATGCATCTGTTACAAATATAAATCCGGGAACGACAGCCAACGAGCAGTAATCAGATTCTTCGCTGCATGCTTCCCACTCACGCAAGCGCTCGCCCGTCATACTAAATACTTCAATCCGGGTAGGGTAAAGAACATAGATCATTTCTTTTTCTGCAACGATATCACGGATGGTATCCCCTGCGGCAAATTGATGCAATAGGTTACCAGACAGATCATAGACGGACACTTTCTTTGAGGTTGCCACAATCAGCCGGTCTCCGGAGAATTCAAAACCCTCGATCGGATCAGTGGTTTTAAATGAAGAGGCTAATTTATAAGGCGATTTAAAGCCACCTTCTCCTGATTGCACGGAAGAATCCGACTGGCTACCATTACTTCCTACAGAATGATTTTCAGGCTGAACTAATGCCCTATGCATCAACACTCCGGAAACAGCCAGGATACTTCCTCCTGCGACTACAGAACCACAAGTACGCAGAAACTTTCTGCGAGACAGTTCGCGATTATTATTTATTTCAGGCTTCATATTATATTCTAGTAGATTTATACAATTTTCAGACACTTTACCGTATGAGCATCCCGTACGATCAGCATTCCATCGGCATAAGCCAATGGACCCCAAGCGTCGGCTCCTTCCATGATACGTTGCTTCTTCAATAGTTTCATGCTCCGGGCCTGTAATTCGTACACGTAAAGTTCTCCGTCGTCCTTAAATGCAAAAAGCAGGTTATTTATAACCACGTAAGGACCTAATCCAAAGCGTTCGTCGGATGCCGAACTCCACACCAAAGTGTGCAGGTCGGATGCCGAATAATAAACCAATCTCTCCCGCTGACCTCCACCGTCTTTTGGCATTACGCTGATGATCATATTTTTATAGAGAACAGGAGTCTGCTGTTCGCTTGATAAACCTTCGTTCGGCTTGTATTGGTCCGTTACCGAGGCTGTCCATTTTCCACCCGAATTTGTTACCTGCAATAAGGCTCCTCCTGTTCCGTAACCGGCTACAAGAAAGAGACTGTTGCTGGAAATTTTCAGAGGTGACGGGGCAACAACAGACGGCTGCCATTTGCTGGTTTCCCATAACAGCGTTCCACGATCTGCTTCTTCTGCGGAAACTCCACACACACCGCCTACTCCAACATAGACATATGTTTTTTTACCTCCCAACGTCATAGGCATCACAGACGAATGCGACATTTTATACTTCACCGAATTGGGGGTTTGCCAAAGCACCTCCCCCGATTCACAATTAACTCCTGCCAGCAAAGTTTCTTCTCCCGCAGGAGCGAGTATCAGTGTATTATCCTCCACACGCGGGCACTGTCCTGTGTACCAAAAAGGCACTTCTGTTTTAAAAGTCTTCTGCATATCGAGCGACCATTTCAAATCGCCTGTCAACGGGTCGCAACACATCACATGCCCTTGCGGTCCAATCGTGATAACGTACGTATCACTCACCACCGGAACGGTTCTGGAGAAACCATGATTTCGTTTGATGGGAACACGGTACCATCTGCGCCAAAGCTCTTTACCTGTTTCCAGAGAGAAACAGCGAAGCGCATCCGATTTTAATCCCTCATCATAATCCAGCAGATAAACCCTGCCATTGTAAATAACCGGGGCGGCATGACCTTCTCCCGTTTCAAAGCTCCATAAGACAGGATATTCATTCGCGGAAGTATTTATCTTTTCGGCAGTCTCAATCAGATTATCATAACGTTCGCCCCGAAAGCTGCTCCATTTTCCGGTAAGAGACGAAGAGGTCTCTCCATATTTCATAAAATACTCGCCGATAAGTACGTCATCAGCTTTCCGTGCAGACCCTTCCGGACGATTGTCGGCTCCCGGAGCCTGGACAAATATATTTTCGCGGGGCGCATACAGATGCCAGCCTATGATGGCTCCGGCATAAATAAGCACCAGCAAGACGGTAACACTAACAATTATTTTTTTTTCTTTCACGATATACTTCGGAATTTAATTAATTGAAAGCAATGCTCCTTTATTTGATTTTGTAGGCCATTAAACTATCGCCGTGACGCACATAAAGAACTCCCTTATAAATTACCGGATGCGCCCAGTGCTGTTCTGTTCCCTTTGTAATCTGAAAACGGCTTACTACTTCAAACTTTACTGGATTTGCTTTGGCAAGAACCATGTCTCCCCGGTCCGTATAGCAGTACAACATACCGTCGTCAGCAATGATATTACCCATCGCGAAACCTTTTTCTTTGTATTTTATTGCACCTGTTTTCCAATCCGCACAGAACCAGAACCTGTTGTTATCTCCGGAACCATAAACATAAGCTCCTATTTTCACCATACCCCCGATACGATTGTCCATTTCTTTGGATGACCATGCCTGCTCAACACTTCTACCTCCGTTTTTGAGGCGTAACATAATAGAGCCTGATCCGTATCCGCTGGTACACAAAATCATACCATCTCCGTAAACCGGTGTGTTGGCATGGATGGAATAACGGTTTGTGTGCTCATGCGACCATAGTTCCTTGCCCGTGTTAGCGTCGATACCAAGTATATGATTGGCTGTCATCGTTACGATAAGCGGAACCTGCTGGTCTTTTATATATAATGGCGAGCAATAGGCAGCTGCATCACCTTCACCCAAGCTGCTCCATACCAAAGCCCCGGTGTTCTTATTAAGAGCCACCATGTTGTGTTCTTTGCCTCCAGGGGTTGCAATAACCTTGTCGCCGACAATCAGTGGAGCTTCATTTATACCCCAGACAATATTCGATGCCTTGAATTCTTTCAGTATGTTCTTTTTCCAGACCACATTCAGCGTAGCTACGTCGAAACAATAAAGATCGCCCACCCCGCTCATCAGGTAAAGCTTTCCATCGTTCAGGGTAACAGTGCCACGGGGACCGTTGTAACTTTCATTCCATTCCGGTCCGTACATCTTTTTATTCAGCAACTTACCTTTCAGGTCGAATACGTACAGATAACCTTTGCCATCAGTCATCCCTGTCAGGTAAATCTTATCCGAAGCAATGGCTGCCGAAGAATGTCCTTCGCCCAGGGCATCGTAACTCCATAACATTGCCGGACCTGCAGCAGGCCAGGATTTCATTAAACCGGTTTCAGTATAAATCCCCGTACGATCGGTACCTCTCCATTGAATGTTGTCTTGCGCAAACAATGTCAACGAAGCAAGAGATAAAATTGCGATTAGTCTTTTTTTCATGATTCTATTATTTATTATCAATCAAATACTGTCTGAAACTTCTTCAGCGCATTAAGCGCGAATGTTATATTATACAGCCTCTCCGAATACCAGAGACGGGCGAAATAAAGTCCAATTGGTTCGGCCTGAAACAACTGTCCGGCTTCATATTTACGACGGAGGTATTCAAAAGCCTGCTCCATGGCTCCTCTTTCCGTTTCGGAAATCAGGTAAGAGGCAAGCGCACTCAGCGCGCGGGATGTGAGCGTCACTTTAGAGGGTACACCTTTAGCTCCTCCCCAACCACCGTCGGCGTTTTGTACGGCCAGGATGTATTTTAATCCTTTCTCTCTCATCTCACGGGCCAGAGGTTCTTCCGAAGTGGCAAGATATTCGACCACCATTGACGTACCGTAAACTGGTGAACGTTCATCTTTAGCATGCTGATCTCCAAACCAAAGCGGCATCCATGAACCATCTTTCGCTTGGTTTTTCTGCATCCATTGCAACATATCTTGCACACTGTTTCTGCATCTCTTTTGCAATACTTCCGGGAGTTTATCCATCCATAACTGCATGGCCAGCAACGCATGAGCGGAAATATCGGCACAACTCCTGTCGAAAGGAAGCTTACCCCATCCTTTACAGAAAGTAGGCATGCCACCATCCCTGTTTTGCAAAGCCAGCAACCATTTAATTCCTTTTTCGACTTCCTGACAATAAGCTCCATCCATGAGTATATGTAATGCAACCAGTGAACCGGAGGTATCATCCGCATCAGGTGCTGCACCGGGTAAATCTGTCCAACCCCAGCCGCCTTCCATGGCACCGGTAAAAGGGTGCCGGGAAGCAAAAGCATTTCGTTTGATGCAATTTGCCAATACCTGTTTATCTTCTATATCATCACCCAATGCCCTTACACTTAATGACGTAACCCAGCTTGAGAGATTTGTGTCGATAGGCCATGAACCATCTTCACGAACCGTATTTGTAAGAAAACCCGCAGCCCTTTGTGTGGCTACATGTTCCCGGTAACCTGCTCCGGTCATACACATGGCAACAAAAGCAGTAAGAGGTGCCGCTTCGAGAAATCCGCCGTGAAGCGGTTGTAACTTTAGCAATACCTTCAGCGACCTGCCTATAAATGCTTCACGTATTGGCGAATCAATCCCTTTCTTACCCTTTCTGTACCGCATGATTCCCACGGCAATCAGCGCCGGAATAGCGTAACTCACCACAGGGAGCTGCAAGAAACGGAACAGTTGTTGAGGCAAAACCGACAACTCAAAGGGAAGCTGAGGAATCTCCTTCCAGCTTCTTATGACACCTGCCAAAGCACACATAACAAGTATGGGAGCCGAGAAAGTTAGGTCTTTACCGTAATAAGCCAGTACTCCCTTTATGATATCCTGATCTGTTGTTCCTCCAAATCGGACCGACAGGTATTCTTTCGTTTGCGATGGCGCACCATCAGTCGCATAAAGACAAGCGTAACTAAGCAACGTAGCAGTCAGATTAGAAGGACTTTCCATACTGTCGCCCCAGGAACCGTTGTTTTGCATCGTGTTTTTCAACCACTCCACACCTTTCCGGATATAGGAAGCATACCTCTCCTCATCAATCAGATGCAACGCAAAAACAGCCACAGAGGTTGAAATGGCACTGGAAGACAGCTGTCCTTTCCACATTCCCCCCGGTGTACGCGCCTGCAAAAGTTCGGCACGCAGCGTTCTGATCATCTCTTCTATCTCGTTTCTTTTATTCATATTGCTCCTAATGCTAAAAGTCCGTAGAAAGTATATTCCACATCACTGTTCCCCTCTAAAAGCGTGGCAGAGAAACCTCCTGTATCCAGCCAATGGGCTTCTATAAAATGGCTGGGAGAAAAAGTAGGTTTTACCTCGTAACACTTCAGCATAAAAAGCGAAGTAGCAGTCGATAAAAGATCAGGAAGCGGAGAACCTATAGCAGCACTGAATCCTCCTGTCTTCTCCTGAAGCCCCTGTAAATATAAAATATCCTCGTTTTTCCTGTAATTCGCCAAAGCTCCTCTTACAGCCAGAGCTGCCACTGTCGCATTTGTAGTTGCCCTTTCGCTGCCCGGTACATTTGCATATCCTCCCAGAGGCACATGGTATTCCGACAAGGAATCAAGCACAGTCTCTTTGTTTTTTACTGAATTCCCCGTATCCTCGAGCAACGACAACCAGATATATTGGGAATAAGGCGACTGCGGATCGTTATGCGGCACACCATTAAATTCAGACAAAGGCTTCACCTCAACCGAAGAGATTCTTTTAAACAGCAAACGGGAAATACCCCCTTCCATCAGGGTCAGCATCATACGGCAATGCATACAAGCAGCGTAGTGAATCAGATCCATCTGCCCCATATCTTGTCTGGTAAGGTAAGCAGTCATTTTTTTTGTATCCAGCCTGACTCCTAACACGTAAGAAAGCATCCAGCCGAACAACGTATAATAGATATCTTCCCTTCCACTTTTATTCATAAAACTGTCCACATCCGTCCTTTGCGAATTAACAAAGTCCGCCATCCGGTGGAGGGCTTCTTCGCTGAGCTTCTTTTTTCCCTTTTGCAGGGTCTTGAATAGCTTTATGGATAGGGTGTCTTTCATCACTTTATTGTCGGCTTCTTTATTTCAAAATCCGTTTGGCTACTCTGAAAAGCAACCGTTTCAATTCAATATTGGATACTTCCTGCAATGCGTTTAAAGTCTCATCACGGTAATTATCAGCCATTTGTTCCACCCGACTGATAGCGGCAAGCAGCAAAGGTTTATTCTCGGGAAGCGACAAAAAGGCTTTCAGGTTTTCTGTTTGTAAGAGCGTTTCGATAAACACAGGATCTGCCGATTGCTCACAAAGAGCAGCCAGTACCGACGACGGGCGCAACTCTACCGGTTGATCCGTTTCAAAATCCTCTATATCATCCAGCAATTGGTAAGCAATTCCCAACGCACGGGAATATTTATGCAAAACGCCGCGAAGTGCTAAATCATCGCCGGAACAAATGATGCCCATGATTAAAGAAACATCAAAGGCCGGCACAGTCTTGTTACAAAAGATATCTATCACAAAATCCATCGTAAGCGAACGAGGAGAAAGACTCCATTCCAATTCCATACCCTGTCCTTTACAGAGGGCAATATGTGCTTCGGAAGCAACCTTTATCAGTTCCATTGTTCCCGTTTCTACGAGCAAACGATAACCTTCCCCTAAAAGCATGTCGCCAACGTTGATGGCAACGGGAACTCCATAGGCAGAATTAACAGTCTGTTTACCATATCGTTCGGAGTCATTATCCTGAATATCGTCGTGAACGAGAGATGCCTTATGAAAACATTCCACAGCAACAGCCGCCAGCTGAACCGCATTCGGAAATTCGTTGTCGTGGCTCAGTGCCTGGTAAGTTGCCGCCAGCAAATAAGGACGCCACCGTTTCCCGTCTCCCCCAAGCCAATCAACGGAAATTTGTGAAGTTTGCTCCATCGCGGGAGAAAGTAACCGCTTCAGATTGTCGGTCGAAAACCATTCCCTGATAGTCGATTTCAGGTGATTATAATCCAGTAACGTGACTTCAGTGTCCGAAAGCATGCTCATCAGGCTACTTACGTAATTTAAATCCACATCCGTATCCTTGCATCCGGCTTTATTCAGCGGAATGGCAAGACCCGGAACGGCATTGTTTATGAGTAGCGGGAAAGCTTTTTCCAGCGACTCAAGGCAGCTCACCCCAATGACCACATCCACCACCCTGTTCTCAATCAACCCGATCACCGAGGTAAAACCTTCGGCAACCAGACTCATCATACCAAGGCTGTCAGCTTTATCCTGCAAATCTGGTATAGAGCAACGGTTGCATTTATGGCACAACAATCCCAGTTCATCTACCTCAGCCTCGCATTTTGAAGAGTTGCTTAAACATTTGGGAAGCAGCAATATTCGTTTTTCATAAGGAACTGACGAAACAGTCTCCTGCCACACACAGTTGTTAATCTCAACCATCATCCAGCCTTTAATTTCCGGATCAAGTAAGTGCTCTTTTATCATTCCGTCGGCCAGGGAAGACAGATCATCCATCGACAAGGGAGGTCTGAGCAACCGGCTGCCGATAAAGGAATTAATAAGCGTTCGCAGTTCGCTGCGCTTTTTGTATGTATCCGGTACGGTATGTAACATTTTGTTTTTCATACTTATTCAAATTAACCGTAAGCACCAAAACCAAAAAAATATTTCTTTTTAGCCAGTTTGTAGAAAATACTCTGTTCAGGTATTTCTTCACCCTCCATATTATGACCAGCCAGAGAGGTCATTTCCTTATATTCTTTCAGCACGGTACCACGGCTGGTAGTATCCGTTGCCTGATGTTTTTCGAGAAATTCCGCCAGCTTTTGAGGATTCTCCAGCAAGATACATCCCCTTGAAGTTTCGGCAGTCATCTTTCTAAGGTCAGCCAAAAAGGTTGAATTTTCGAATAACTCCGCCAGATTGGAGGCATCTTCATTGATATAATCCTTTGCCATCTGTAAAGGAGGACAAAATTCCACAGCTCCCGAAGGAGAGATATGGTGACTCATTCCTGTGGCAGCCGGACAAATTGCATTGCCTTTGTCGTCCCAATAAGTTTCGATAAGAAATAACGGAGCATCCTTGCGTTGTTCAACAATAAAACGGCGAAATTCCCTAATCTGCTCCTTGTCAAGCGCATTTTCCGGATGTGGATCGCTTCCTACAGGACGATATATATAGTACCAAAGGTAATGAACACCTTCTTTGGCAAGCAATTCGATATAGCTACGGTTCACCAGGTCGTTGTAATTGCTTTTGCAAATACTGGCTGACGCACCGAAAATTAATTTTGCTTTGTGGCAAGCCCTAACGCCAGCCAATGTCCGGTCAAAAACATCGTTTTTTCCGCGGCGGGCATCACTCTCCTCTTCCAGCCCTTCGATGCTGATAAGCGGTGTAATATTGCCGGCCTTTTTAAGACGCATAGCCAACTCTTCAGTAAGCAGCGTTCCATTGGTAAACAGCTGGAAGTAGCATTCCGGATGTCTCTCCAGCACTTCCAGCAAACCCTTATACATCAATGGTTCTCCACCAAGTATTCCAAAGAAATAGGACCCCTTCTTTTTGCCGCTTTCAATAACCCCTTCGAGCTGTTGCATGGACAATGATTGTTTTCCGCCCTTCGATACCCAGCAGCCGCTACAAGCCAGGTTGCAAGTCTCCGTTACAGAAATCATCACAAAAGCCGGAAAAAAAGGTTTGCCTTCTTTCTGCCTCTTTTCAAACCGGTTCATATTCATTACACTTTGCCATCCGAAGTTGTAGAAAAACTTCCATATCAGCCGGGGGGAGCTTTCCCTTGCAACGCGCAGCGAAGTCTTTGCCGTTGTTATATATTCTTTATACGTCATACGTTACTGATCTTTGAGTAGTGAAACGCCTGCCTTACGTTGGGCAAGGCGCATTTTAAGTCTTTCTCTGTACATCGCGTCCATTTCTTCGGAAGCGAAGTGTTCTTCTTCGTCCAGACCACCATTTACAGGAGATTTTTCGTATTTTGGAAATATGATAGCTTTACTTGGGCACATGCGGGCACATGCCGGGCAGTTGTTTTTACAGTTTTGTGGTTGGGCCACCTTTATTTGTCTATTTTCGAAAGTGTATACACCAAACAGGCAGAAGTCACGGCACCTTCCACATTCCGAACATCTTTCTTTATCTATAACAGGATACCAGGCATCCGTACCGTTTTCTACAGGAAAGGCATCTATTTCCTTTCGGGTGGATTCTTTTCCGGGTAAATTTTCTTTATCAGAACAAGGTTTTATCTGTAATTGGTCTAGAATTTCGTCACAACCCGAATTTCGGATATCCAAAATTCTTTCTGCAACTAGATTCAGTCTGTGTAAATGAGAGCGAATGGCACGGGGATAACATGCAATAATAAGAGAGGAAGCTATTTCCGTTATTTCGGACGATGTCTGTATCACTTTTTCGCAAAGATCAGGTATAACGGTTACTGAGTATTCTTCATTTCTCAATATAGCAGCAATTACGGCCACTTTATCTTTATTGACAAAAGAGCGCGACGCGCAAGCACAAATCGTCACTTTCTTATTTTGTATCATGATTTGAATTAGTTAGATACACAAATATGTAAAAAAGCATAAAGCTATGTACCTATTCGTTCATGAAAAGGAAAAAAGCAAGGGTAAACACGAAAGATTCTAAAACTATTAATCAGCGCTTATTGTCTCTAAATCTTTTACTAAAGATTTTATCCTAATTCTGACAATTCAATAACTAAAGTGGCCGTCAAGTAATTCTAATATGCCCAAGAATAGCAATCTATATCGATTGCTATTCTTGGGCATATTAGAATTACTTATAACATAGATTCCTTTAAATCATCTACATGGGCTCCACCGTATATCCGGCATCACGAAGTAGCTGGATAAGTCCTTCCTCTCCGGGAAGATGAGCTGCTCCTACAGCAATAAAGGTAGATTTATTCTTAATGTATGTTGGAATATGCTTCATCCAATCTCTGTTTCTATCTGGACCCAATGATTGTCTTGTTTCTTCCATTTGATTTTTTAACCCTGAATCCATTTTAACAATCTCATCAATCAGTTTCTGTTTTTCATCTTTCACTTTGTAGATGTTCTGTTCGCGGTAAGCATCCCGAACACCACCGACCATAAGATTCTTGGTATTTACAATATCATCAAAGCCTGAACGATTTATGAATTGAACAAGGGAATCGGCTTGTTGTTTCAATGTCATATCAGTAGTGAATATTGTGTTAGGCTCATATCCAATAAGTTCATCCAATCCTATTAATTCCAACCCCTTTGCTTTTGCTTTTTTAAGTAAGGCAATATCCATAATATCCTGTTCACTATAAAGTTGTTTTCTTCTGGCAATTACAACCGAATCAGGAAGACGGGTTGAACTTTCAAGAATCATCACCTTCTGCCGGATCCGGCTTCTAACCGTATCTTCAGATATCATCTGATAAAACATAAAAGATAAGACGTTGGGTCGCAGGTTCATTTTGTCCGAGGTTACCTTTAATTTCTTTGTTAGAAAGGTATCAAGTACATTTATTTGTGACTTATCCAGCAGATCGCTATAGGTAGTATCCGTGGGCAACAATATCAGTGCCCTAAGTTTATCTTGGGAAGAATTAGTAGCTTTTGGTAATACAGCAAATCTGTTTTCGCACATAAACTGCTTTACGGAGCGAAAAGAGGCATGAAAACCAGGAACACTGTCAAGAAAAGACTGATTGCGGAGCTCGGTATCTCCGTGCCATGTGCCAAATAGATAAGAGGGTTGGGTTAGGCCGTTGCCCGAAATTTTCCATAAAAGGCCCTCTTTGGGAGCCTTACCAAAGGCGCAGAGAGTAAAGAAGATCAGCAAAAGAAAGGGAAAATAGTTTTTCATAACCTGTAGATTTCGTTAAAGCTTCAAAGTTAGTTATTTTATAATACGAAGCAAATAAGATTCGAATAAACAGGATAAAAAAAACAAAACATGTTATCCTCTGCAATGCTTCAGAAGATAACATGTTCCAGCTATAACTATGTGCTTATTACTCTACGACTATCACCATCATAGGTTCGGCCTTCTTTGCGGATTCTTTTCTCACAAAATTAAACCAATCATCTTGTGTGGCAAAGCCCCATTTACTCCATCCGGCACCCCAATAGTATGTAAAGCTACTGTCTGGCTGGTAAGTAGTACATGCTAACAAATGGCCGTTGGCTCCCCGCGTCTTTTGCTCTTGGGCAGTAAAGTAGACTGGTTGTGCCGACTTAACCTCTCCGCCCGGTAAAATAGCTGCCAGATAAAGCTGTCCGTTATCACGATCCACCGGATCGGCATAGGCTATGTACCCCAGATCCGCATCAGCTTGCAAATTAGTAGTTGTATCATGTAATACAATACCTACTGCCAAAGGAGTGGCTGTAGACAGTCCCTCATACGAAACTGTTGCTTTATTTAATTGCGATCCGGCATCCAACGATAGCAATCGTGTTTCAACAACAGCGGTATCTGTATTAATCTTAAGCGGATGGTAGGTAAGTTTTACGGTAAAACGTAGCGGACCATTATCCAGTATCTCGAACGTATCATAACAATAGGGATACACCAACGTATCTGCAACCATGAGTGCTGCAGTTCCTGCTCCTAACGTAGGACCTACTTTGTAGAAATCGCAGCCGTTGCCATTATCCTTATGATAGGTTATTCCTTCCTTTAATTCCAATCGGTAACGTTCGGCCACAACGGGATACGACACCCGTTTTGCCCAGACATCATAACCGTAAGCCTTTTCGCCGCTGGCCTGCAAAGCCGGTCCGTAGGTACGAAAAGCGATACGGTCGTTCTCCCAGGCAATATCATCAACCCGTTCGGGATATTGATTTCCTGTTACGATGGTATCCACCTTCTGGGGTACACCTGCTTTTAGTTGGTAGCGCATTTCACTGCGTGCGGGTACACTGGCCTGAAATATCAGCTTATTATTATAGGTAAGCTGATAAGGAATCTCCTTTCCAGTAGAATCGGTCAGAATAAAGGGAGCGGTTGTCCACTGCGGATCCACATTTATTTCCACCATCTCATTCTCGCGCGGTTCGGAAGAAACATTCTGTACGGCAAGCGTGGCTATTTTATTTGAAGTGCAGCCAAACAGAATGGCTGCACATAAAAAACTAAGAATAAGCTTCATACGCAATTTAATTGGGTTGTTTTCCGATGTAAGCCAATATTCCACCGTCTACGTAAAGAATATGACCATTTACGAAGTTGGAAGCATCCGATGCCAGGAATACAGCCGGACCGGCAAGGTCTTCGGGCGTTCCCCAACGGGCTGCAGGAGTTTTGGCGATGATAAAAGAATCGAACGGATGTCTGCTTCCATCTGCCTGCGGTTCACGTAGCGGAGCAGTTTGCGGAGTGGCAATATAACCCGGTCCCAAACCGTTACATTGTATATTATGTTCGCCATATTCGGACGCGATATTGCGGGTAAGCATTTTAAGTCCCCCCTTTGCAGCAGCATAGGCAGATACCGTTTCGCGGCCCAGCTCACTCATCATCGAGCATATATTTATAATTTTACCGTGTCCTTTCTTAATCATGGAAGGAATAACAGCCTTAGCCACGATAAACGGTCCGTTCAAATCAATATCTATTACCTGGCGAAACTCTGCAGCAGTCATCTCATGCATGGGAATACGTTTAATGATTCCGGCATTATTCACCAGAATATCAATCACTCCAACCTCCTTTTCAATCTGTGCAACCATGTTATTAACCTGGTCCTCGTTAGTTACATCGCATACATATCCATGCGCTTTTACACCTTCGGCTTCGTAGGCGGCAAGACCTTTATCTACCAGCTCCTGTTTGATGTCGTTAAATACAACGGTTGCGCCAGCCTGAGCATAGGCCATAGCCAATGCAAATCCTATACCGTAAGAAGCTCCTGTTACAAGTGCCACCTTACCTTCTAATGAAAAATTTACCATAGTTTTTACGTTTAATTATAAGTTAATCTTTTTATAGGTAGGAACAAGCATTTTCATTACTACCCATCCGATCAGATAGGATACAGCACAAATAGAAAAGATGATGAAGTAACCTGCTTCAATTCCTTTAAAACCCATAAATTGCATCTGAGTATTTGTGGCATGGTCAAATAATACCCCCGAACTCATGTTGATGACAAATGCTCCAACACCACCGGCCATTCCTCCGATACCGGTAACGGTAGCGATAGCCGAACGGGGAAACATATCACCTACGGTAGAGAATATGTTGGCCGACCAGGCCTGATGGGCCGCTCCGGCGATACCGATAATCACCACAGGAAACCAGACTGCCAAAGCACCAAACTCCTCGGTCATCCCCCCCAAAGGCTGTGCGAGCAATGCCAATAAAGGGAAAAAGGCGAAGATGAGCATCGAACGCATACGTCCAGCATAGGGATGCATTCCCTTCTTTTCTACAAAGTAGGTTGGCAACCATCCACCTACAATAGACAGCAGGGTAATGAGGTAAAGAACAAATATCTGAGGTGCACTTTGCGTGGAGTCCAGTCCGTATACCGAGCTTAAGTAAGCCGGAGTCCAGAAAAGGAAAAACCACCAAACGCCATCCGTCATAAATTTACCAAATGCAAAAGCCCAGGTTTGTTTATATGTAAAGCATTGCATAAAAGGCATTTTCTTGGCCGGAGCCTCTGAAGTTCCTGCGGGTTCGTGGTCGTTATCCTGACGGATATAGCTTAATTCGGAAGCATTAACCCTGGGGTGAGCCTCGGGTTTTTTATAAATAAATACCCAAAAACCCATCCATACGAAACCTAAAGCCCCGATGATAAGGAATGCCAGCTCCCAGCCGAAACTTGCGGCAATGAAGGGAATACTTACCGGTGCGGCCAAAGCTCCCACAGTTGCCCCGGCATTAAAAATGCTGGTAGCGAAAGCACGGTCTTTCTTCGGAAAGAATTCGGCAGTAGCCTTAATTGCTGCAGGGAAGTTTCCGGCCTCACCTACTGCCAAAACAAAGCGGGCGATGATAAAGAAGGTAACACTGATGGATGCAATCTTTGCCACTAAGTCGGCTCCCTCTGCAATACGTAATGCCTCGGCACTATCTAATCCCACCACCCATTCGGTACCGATGCCGCAAAGAGCATGCAGACAGGCACCGAAAGACCAAACGCCGATGGACCATAAATATCCTTTTTTGGTGTCCATCCAATCCACAAACTTCCCGGCAAAAAGCATGGCAAGCGCATAAATAATTGAAAATGTGGCCGTAATATTTCCGTAATCGGCATTCGTCCAATGAAATTCCGGAGCGATAAAATCTTTCCAGGTCAGGGAAAGTACTTGTCGGTCCATATAGTTTACCGTTGTGGCAAAAAACAACATGCTGCAAATCACCCAACGGTAGTTTGTCATTTTTTCATTTTGTGTATTCATGGTATAGTCTGATTATTTAAGATCTTCGGTAGCACAACCATCCATATCGCCGTAATCCAGATTCTCACCGGCCATACCCCAGATAAAAGTATAGTTGCTGGTTGCACAAGCCGAGTGAATCGACCATACAGGCGAAATCACCGCCTCTTCATTCTTCATCCAGATGTGACGTGTTTCGTCGGTCTCGCCCATAAAATGACAGACAGCCTGACTTGAAGGCACTTCAAAGTAGAAATAAGCCTCCATACGACGGGGGTGTGTATGTGCCGGCATTGTATTCCAAACACTACCTGGCTTAAGTTCGGTCATCCCCATCTGAAGCTGGCAGGTTGGAAGAACCTGTTGTACAATCATGCGGTTTATCACACGGTGGTTAGAACCTTCCAGGCTACCCAGTTCGAGGATATTCGCTTCGGCTTTGGTAATCTTCTTGTCGGGATACGTACAATGCGCCGGAGCCGAATTAAAGTAAAAGTGCGCCGGATTGGCACTGTCCTTGCTGCTGAATCGTACGTTTCTATCGCCTTTTCCCAAATACAAAGCCTCTTTATAATCAAGTTCGAACGTTTGTCCGTCTACCTCTACAAAACCAGAACCTCCTACATTGATAATACCAAGCTCACGGCGCCACAAAAAGAAGGGAGCGCGTAAGGGATCAATAGCTGTTAATTCCATCGTTTCGGATACAGGAACAGCACCTCCAACAATCAGTCGGTCGTACATAGTGTAGACCAAATTAATTTCGTCGGCAACCATCAGATTGCTGATAAGGAAGTCTTTTCTCAACCGTGTTGTGTCGTAGCTTTTGGCATCGTCAGGGTGCGCGGCGTAGCGTACCTCATAATTTAGTTTCATATGTTCTATTTTAATATGGTTTTCGTGATATGGTTTGCTCAAATGTAGATATTAACTCAATACAATGCAAATAATATCAAAATAGTATAATAAATTGATATTTTAGAGGATGCTGCCGCTTCCTGAAGGTCTGTGTTGGTTGTTTAAGATACACCGGCATGCTCAATTATGCATCCGGAAAAGTGTCGGGATTTTCCTATGGTAACCTATTTATTGCTTATAGAAATGCGCTCCCATATCCATCGGGGAATAAGTCTCCAGAAAAAGACAATTATGGCATAACGTTTATCAATTACAACCACACGTTCTTTACGTTTGATCGATTTCATGATCTTGCGGGCTACACGGTCCGGTTTCATCAACATGGGATAGGTGCCCGTTTTAAGTAAGGCCGTTTCAACAAATCCGGGGCGGATATCCGTAAAGACGACTGGCTGCTTTTCCATGTGTGCAAGTTGAGCAAGTGCATCTATATACAGATTCTGAAATCCTTTAGTGGCCGAATAGGCAGGAGCCACCCCCAATCCTTTGGTACCGGCAATGGAACTGATAACTGCCAGATGCCCTTTGCGCTGTTCTTTAAAATACTGACAAGCAAAAGTTACCATGCGTATAAAGCCAACCACATTGGTCTGGGCCGTGGCAAGCTCAATATCCGGATTCAATTTCCGGTTCTGGTTCCCTACCCCCGCACTCAGGATAAACAGATCCATCCCTCCCACATTATCAATAAGCCTCTGCAGTTGTTGCGGAGAATCTGTTTCCGTAACATCTATCTGCTCAATCTCTATCTGGTCGGGAGCCGAAGATTTGAAGATCTCCAACGTTTCAATACGTCGCCCGGCCACACCTACCCGCCAACCCTTCTTTACATATCCTTTGGCAAGTTCGTATCCAATACCCGATGTAGCCCCTATTATGATTACTTTTTTCATTTGTACTTTTATATTAATAATATGATATCCGGAAGTCTGCTCCGGTTTTGGTTATAAAATTAATTGAATTTAGCCTTTATGCAAGAGCCTTTTTTGATTTATATTAGATCGGTATGGATTAGTAGCAGCTTCATAATATACCTTCGGGTATTTTATTATCTTTGCAATTGAGCTTTGTTTGTCGGCTTTTTTCGGCTATTCATCGCTTTTTTGCAGCTAATTACCTATTTACTATTGATATAGCAAAAGATACCATATAGTTTTGTGGTATATTCATTTTAATACTAAAAAATATGGAAATTATTAATCCTCCTCAAGACCGCAAAGATTCCGAACGCTCTGAACAGCCCAAACCCGGAATGCCCAAATCTGTTCTTCTACCCGTTTTATTTATAATAGGTGGTATTCTTTTTCTTTTCAGAAATCTGAATATGATCGATAATACGCTGTTCGGAATGTTTATTTCGTGGCAAACGCTGATGGTAGTAATCGGGATATTTTTATTAGCCAATAAAAATTATCCCGGCGGATTGGTAGTCCTTTTTCTTGGATCGGCCTTCTGGGCAGAAAAAATAGGAATGCTTTCATCCGGCTTCATGTTCACCTTCTGGCCGATAATATTTGTGATTATAGGTGTTGGCATACTTATTAAAAGAGGCAGCAAGGATTCCGAATATTACCACAGAAATAAATTCACAACAGTCAACGAAAATTCCGGCGGTTATGTGGATTCTCGGAACACCTTTGGCGATGTAAAACGGATTGTACTGGATCCTGTTTTTAACGGTGGATACGTTGAAAATGGTTTTGGAGCCACCCGTATTGATTTCAGAAAGACGTCTCTTCCTTTGGGCACCACGGTGCTGGATGTGAATTGTTACTTTGGAAGCATCGAATTATATATTCCGGGTGAGTGGAATATACGGAACGAAGCACATCCTTTTCTGGGTTCTTCGGATGATAAACGGATGGACCACGGAAGTGCTAATTCGGATCGGACATTGGTTATAAAGGGTACGGTTACGTTTGGAAGTTTAGAGATTAAATAATTAGACGCTCGTACCATGCATCCATTTCTTGCTTCAAAGAAAGAAAAAGTATCGATCAGTCTGCTTACTTTGTTGGCCGTAACCAATCAATGGATCTTGTTGTATCTATACGTAGATATGCCATTCAATGTGATTACGGCCGACAGTTTGTTTTCTGTTTTTCTTTTTGCCTGTCTGGGATATCTGCTATGGTACATGGTTGATGTAACAAGGGCTCCTTTACTTGAAGCGCTGGTTGCTTTTTTAACACTGGGACTTTGGCTGTCTCTCTCTTTTGCCAGTCTCTATTTCTTTGATTATGCCGACGGACAAATAGACCATTACTTCATTCGAACTCTACCTATCAGGGTTCTTTTGGGTATTTTATGTTGGGTTATCTTGTTGCAGTGGTACCGGTTATGCAAACTAAAGGATGTAAACGATTCCATTGAAGTAAATTGTCAGACAACTACAGAACCGTCTGGATTACCTGATAATGAAGAACCGAAGGAATCTCTGCTGAAGCACGAGATTACAGATCATATTGCGGTTAAATCCGGAACAAGAATTCATATCGTACGATTGGACGAGCTTTTATACCTGCAGGCGGAAGGTGATTATGTGATGCTTTTCTCCGCAAGCGGGCAATACCTTAAAGAGCAGACGATGAAGTATTTCGAGACGTGTTTACCTCCTCATCGGTTTGTTCGCATCCACAGATCGTACATTATCAATGTGGAACAGATTCTCAGGGTCGAATTATATGGTAAAGAGAGCTACCATGTTTTGCTGAAAAACGGTAAATGCCTGCGTGCCAGCAGTGCCGGTTATAAGTTGCTAAAGGACAGGTTGTCGCTCTAACTTGCTCACAGCTCATACCTACATATAATGATTTTACAACCAAAGTATACCTATAAATAGGGATTTTATAGTCTTTGCTTGTCTGCTATCTTTGTGAAATAACAAGATTGTAGTCTTACAAAGCTTACATGTTTACATTTTTAAATTAACTCCGTATGAAAAAAATAGGTATATTTTATGGTTCCGGAACAGGAACAACCGGCGAAATTGCCGAACGTATTGCTGAGAAACTCGGTTTGGGCAGCGAGCATGTATATGATATCTCATCAGTGGATCTGAATGTGTTGACTCAATACGATTTGTTGATATTGGGTACTTCCACCTGGGGTAGCGGCGATCTGCAGGATGACTGGGATAATGCCATCGGTAAAGTAAAAAAACTGGATCTTTCGGGTAAGGCTGTGGCTTTATTCGGATTGGGGGATTCGGGATCATTCAGCGACTCTTTCTGCAGTGGTATGGGTATACTCTATCGCGAATTACAGGGCAGCGGCGTTACATTTTATGGATGGAGCGATCCGGAAGAGTATGAGTTTGAAGATTCCGAATCGGTTGTGGACGGGAAGTTTGTAGGTCTGGTTCTGGATGAAACAAATGAAAGTACCCTCACCAACGGCAGAATTGACAAATGGATTGATTTACTCAAAAAGGATTGTCCTGCCAGCTGATATTTGATTCCTTCCTTTATGCTGCAGTTTAGTTCTGCAAAATAAAGGAAGGTATTCGCAGCTTATAATTAGGAAGACTGTGGCAAGTGGATACTTATTTCATTGCCTTGACCGAAATGATTTCCCGACTCTATCCAGCCATTTTGTGCTTTAACAACTAAGTTTACATAGTCAATCTCCTCTTCCTGTCCCTCATTTTCCTTTTCCGGGTCCTGACTATCAGCTTTTACCCGGTGGTTAGCTCTGCTATCTTGCTTGATATTAAGAACGCCATCGCCCTCCACTGTAAGGGAAAATACGTGATTCTTTTTCTCTGTTATCAATTGAATATATGTATTACCCGGCGAGAGAGCTACCAGCTGATCAACAATGATATATATAGCACGTATCAGATGCTCTTTATCGGCTTTTATCAGGGGAGAATCCATTCTGTCGGTAATGCGGATGGTAAGAGGCATCGTACTTTCGTTGATGCAGGTGTTTTTTAATTCTTGTAGAGCCTCAATAATATTAAATTCAGAAACATTCCGTACGTAGAACCCCTCTTGTTCTTTTTCGATAAACAACATGGCCTGGATCCGGTTCTCGCCCTTTCTGAGTTCGGAGAATACTTGCTTGGAGTTGTTGGCATTGGCGGCCGACTGAGATATAGTATGCAAGGTAGATGATACTTTGGTATAAAAATCCATTTTAATCTGGTTTATCTTCCGCTGGTGGTTAAAAGAATAAACAAGAATAAAAGCTCCCATAATAAAAAGCATAAATGTTACCAACGATGAGATATAAAGGAGTATCATGTCGTGAGTGAAATGCTTAAAAAGAATTTCATAGCTCTTTCCAAGCAGTATTCCCTGCAGTACCAGAAGCACCACTGCGACCAGACCACATAATATCCATGGCATATATAGATATTTACCTTGCATTTATTTTAGTTTGGACAAAAATACAATTTTAATTAAGCTGACCAATTAAATAACGGAAAATTAGTACGAATTAATATATCCGATCTTATTTTCTTCTTTCAATCTGAACCTATCTTTATGCAAAAACAAGTGATATCTTGTCTTCATTAGCATCCTCGATATGTTTATTTACTAAAAGATGAGATCAGGATATGGATGTGACCCAATTCTGATCTCATATATTACAATGTGCGATTACTTATCTAATCTCACCTTCTACTCCCAATCACTTATTTAGGAATATCATAGTTTACCATCCAGCTAATTCCAAACTTATCGGTAAACATACCATACCATGATCCCCAAAAAGCTATTTCGAACGGCATCTGGATTGTTCCTCCCTCGGATAACTCGTTAAAAATCCGGCGAGCCTCCTCTTCGCTGTCGGGACTAATGGTAAGGGCAATGTTATCTCCAAACTTTACCGGGGGACTAAATGCTTCGGAGCAATCGGAGCCCATCAGCAGCATCTCGCCTTTCACATCAAGATTGAGGTGTAACACTTTTTCCTTTTCCGAATCCGGAACCGGTTGATCCGATTGAGGCATATCCTTATATCGCATAATATGCAATTCGCCTCCAAAAACGTCTTTATAAAAATTGAAAGCTGTTTCACAGTTTCCATTAAATAGCAAATAGGCAGTTACTTTAGTCATTTTACTAAATTTAAAAGTTAAACATCAAATAAGGGTCTTTAAAACGTGCTGAGCTATTACAGGCTTTTGCCGGTAAATCAAACACTTACATTTAAAACGGCTTACTTTGTAAAATAGTTGCGGGGTATTGTAGATTTCTAATTTATTTTCTTACATCTTCTATAACATATATCATTCTATCGTAAAAGATAAAGTTCATTATCTTTGCATTTTATCAATGAGTGTTTCCTTGCTAATGAAGGTAAGGGAAGTATACTATACATATAATAATTAGCTATGCAAAAAGAAGAGTGGTTTCCGTTGGTCGACTCCGATGGTTCCGTTATAGGAAAAGCAACGCGTAAAGAGTGTCATAGCGGAAGTAAGTTGCTGCATCCGGTTATCCACCTGCATGTTTTTAATGATGCTGGTGATCTGTTCCTTCAAAAACGTTCCGAATCCAAAGATATACAGCCGGGTAAATGGGATACAGCTGTAGGTGGTCATGTAGATTGGGGTGAAACAGTAGAAGACGCTCTTAGAAGGGAGGCTATGGAGGAACTTGGAATTATTGGTTTTACTCCCCAGCTTGTAACATGCTATGAGTTTGAATCGGAAATTGAGCGTGAACTGGTTCATACCTACAAAACTACTTACAATGGAGTTATCTTGCCAAACAAAGACGAGATTGAAGAAGGACGCTTCTGGACGCTGGCCGAAGTTAAGGCTGGTATGGGTAAAGGAATCTTTACGCCCAACTTTGAAGGAGAATTGGATAGGGTGTTACCCGACTTATAACACTAAGTAATCTTTGTAAATCAAAAAGGAGAGCCTTGCGTACTCTCCTTTTTGATTTGTATTTTGGATTGTTATTTACACATTTCGTGAATGATGCTAATTAACTGGCCTCCTAATTCGTCGGCTTCCTCCATTGTATGGGCTTCTGAATAGATACGGATAATCGGTTCCGTATTACTTTTGCGAAGGTGCACCCACTTGTCCGGGAAGTCTATCTTTACACCGTCGATATCTGTAATATCGTTGCCTGCAAACTTTTCCTTTACCTTTTCTAGAATGGCATCCACATCAATTTCGGGAGTAAGCTCAACTTTCTGTTTTGAGATGAAATAAGGAGGATAGCTGGCGCGAAGCTCGCTTGCTTTCATTTTTTTCTTTGCCAGATGACTCAGGAAAAGAGCGATACCTACCAAAGCATCGCGTCCGTAATGGCTGGCAGGATAGATAACACCTCCGTTGCCCTCGCCACCGATAACGGCATTGGTTTCTTTCATTTTGGCTACCACATTTACTTCTCCTACAGCTGCTGCCTGATAGGTACATCCATGTGCTTCGGTTACATCACGCAAGGCACGGCTTGAACTAAGGTTACTTACCGTATTACCGGGAGTATGACTCAGTACATAGTCGCTGATAGCAACCAGCGTATATTCTTCACCAAACATTTCTCCGTTTTCACATACCAGGGCCAGACGGTCCACATCCGGATCAACAACAAAGCCAATATCAGCCTTTGCATGTTTCATCAACTCTGATATTTCAGTAAGATGCTGTGGCAGCGGCTCCGGATTGTGTGCAAAGTTTCCATGAGGCGCACAATGTAATTTGAATATCTCCTTTACGCCAAGTGCATAAAGCAGGTCGGGTAAAACAACCCCTCCTACAGAGTTTACGCAGTCGATAGCCACTCTGAAATTGGCAGCCTTAATCGCTTCCACATCCACCAGATCAAGATTCAACACACTTTCGATGTGTTTCTGTTTATAGGTTGTATCTACAGTAACTTTTCCCAACGAGTCTACATCGGCAAAGGTAAAATCTTCTGAAGCAGCTATTTCCAATACTTCATTCCCTTCGGCAGCATTCAGGAATTCACCTCTTTCGTTCAACAACTTGAGGGCATTCCATTGCTTAGGATTATGACTGGCGGTAAGGATGATTCCTCCGCAGGCTTTTTCCATTGTAACAGCCATCTCGGTTGTGGGGGTAGTTGCCAGATCAATGTCTACCACATCAAATCCCATTCCGGTAAGCGTTCCTAGAACAATCTGTTTTACCATCGGGCCGGAAATACGGGCGTCTCTACCAACCACAATTTTGTTGGTGTTCAATTTTGTGCTTTTTCTAATAAAGGTAGCGTATGCCGCAACAAACTTAACAATTGCCAGCGGGCTTAATCCATCTTCGGGCTTGCCTCCAATGGTTCCCCGAATACCTGAAATAGATTTAATCAGTGTCATAAGTTATATTTAATCAAATTGATAGGTCACTAAATCATAATAGACAGGAGTACCGGCGCTCTGCTGTGAATAGGTACCGATTGTACTTCCCACCTGGAAAGGTACGATAAGTTTCACTCTGGCACGGTCGCCCACATATTGCAGCGGAGTTCCCAAACCTTCGCTCAGGAAAGCGTTAAATGCATTATTATCTACTTGTGTACTGTAATTTCCATATTTAAATTCTACAGGAAATTTCCAGCTGCTGAAGTTCTCGAAGGGTATAACGGTATCAGTATCCAGCAAAAGGCCTTTAAATCTTGTCAGCACAGTTGTTTGACTAAGCACGGCCCGGGTTCCGTTACCGGAATCAATTACATGCATATAAACATCGTTGGGTAACAAAACAAATTCTTTATCCTTAAATACGCCATTCTCAGGATAGTTTTTCAATACAACAATTCCACTGTCGCGGATCAATGCCTCGATAGCTTTTTCCTGAGCATTCAGCATATCGGTATACGATTTGGTTTTATCGCCACACGATACAACTGCCAGTACCGCACATAGAATCAACAGAATATTAAAACTTTTTTTCATCTCTAATTTAAATTCGTTAGGACTGATTGCCCGTTTATATTAACATTGAACGACAAAGATAAATAATCACCGTAACATCTTACTTATGTTTGATAAAATCTTCGGTATTATTAGGATTAAATTCCGTTAAACCTTGTTCAAACCTTTTTATTGCATCTTCCAAAGTACCATAAAACTCGCCACCGGAAGCATTCTTGTGCCCTCCGCCATTAAAATATTTGGCAGCAAATTCGTTGCAGGGGAAATCGCCCACCGAGCGAAGAGATATTTTAATGTAGTCGGAATCTTCGCGGATAAAGACTGAAAAAGATACACCTTCGATGCTGAGGGGTAAGTTTACAAAGCCCTCTGTGTCGCCAGTCTGGTAGTTAAATCGGTTTAGCTCGTCCACCGACAAGGCAATCATTGCGGCCTGCATATCATGGTGCACTTTCATTTTCTCGTACAGCACATAGCCCATCAAACGTAAACGTCCTTCGGAATAAACCTGATTAATACGCCGATAGATCAAATCCTTATCTATGCCTAATTTTATCAGTTCACCGATTATGGTATATATTTCCGGGTGATTGGAATTATAGGTAAATGCTCCGGTATCGGTCATCATCCCTGTATAGATACATTCGGCTGCGTTTTTATCAATCAGGTCGAACAAGCCCATGCGGCAGATAAACCTGAATACCATTTCGCTGGTTGATGAAATGTTGGGGTAAGACATCGTTACGTTACAAAACTCAACCGGATGCAGGTGATGGTCGATCAACACCTTACGGGCTTCCGACTTTAATACCGGGTCTGCCAGTTTCTCAATTCGTTTGGGATCGTTAAAGTCGAGACAAAAAATCACATCCGCATCACTGATCAACTGTTCAGAAAATTCGGGATACTTCTCGTAAATTGTTACATCCTTGGTTCCCGGCATCCACTTCAAAAAATTGGGGTAATCATTGGGAACAATCACCGAAACATTCTCCTTCCCATAGGCATTAAGGAAATGGAACAATCCAAGAGCAGATCCTATCGCATCTCCATCGGGTGAAACATGGGTTACTATTACAAAGCTCTCTCCTTTTTCTATATATTTATGAGCTTTCTGTATCTTGTCTTCGTGAATGATTTTTGTAATCATAGAGTTTTGTTTTTACTAGGGCAAAGGTACTACTTTTTTATGGACCAGCGTATACGAATCGGGCTTTTAGCATTAATACAAATACAATTAGTAAACAGCCAAGTGCCACCAGCAGAGCATATGGAGCACGGCGTTTCAGGTAATAAAGGAAAAACCCGATACTGCCATAGCTGACCAGCATCTCCCAAAATCCAATTGAAAAACTCACGGATGCTCCTGGTATTCTGCCAAAAGACGTTACAATCCAAAGCATCCATCTGCATAAAAGCTCGATGATTTCCTGTCCCCATACAGGATATCCCATGCCAACAGAAACCAACGACCATGCCACGGTTAATGGGATCAACAATGTGGATAAAGCGGCAAGGGGAAGATTGGTAAATAAAAATACCAATGAAAACCTACCGAATACATATAAACACAGCGGAGTTGTACCAGCTTGAGCAGCCAATGTAACGGATGTCCAGTCTCTTGGAGTCGCAAGCAAGGGATTTCGGATAGTGAGCAGACTGTTTAACCTGGGCTGCAAATACAAAATAAAGAAAACCGCAATATAACTTAACTGAAATCCGGCATCAAATAGAAACCAGGGATTGTACACAAGCATAAGAAAAGCCGAAGCAGCCAATATATTGTAACTATCGGCACGCCTGGAAATTAATCGGCCAACAAGAAAGAACGTGAGCATAAGTCCGGCTCTCACTGCCGGTGCCGACAAACCCGACACATATACAAATCCCCAAAGGAACGTTATGGTGAACAGAAACCGAATCAGACGAAATCCGACCGTATTGGGAAAGGCTGACAGCATAAAAGAGATAAATGTACAGAAAATTGCTACATGGAAACCGCTTACCGAGATAATATGCATTACTCCCGTCGTAGAAAAATCCTTCAGGATCTCTTTATCCAGTGTAGCTCGGTGACCAAAGGTCAGTGCTGCCAAGGTTGATTTTGCCGTTTGAGGAAGCGACAACTGATTGATCTGGTCGGCCAAACGCTGCCGAAAACGCAATGCTTTATGCTTTAGCGATAACGAGCTCTCTTCCAAATCACCAATAATCGCATAATCGGCACAGTAACCGGTGGCCACAATTCCGTTAGAACGAAGGTAATGCAAATAACCCTGTGGCTCGTTTCGCTGACCAACGGGAGTAAACCGCATATTTAAAAGAAGCTTTTCGCCTGGTAAAAGAGAAGATATTAGAGTGTCTTTCGGAAAATAAACCTGAACACGCCGGTCTAAAATTCGCTTTTGAGCGGATGGAGTGGAGAGTAACTTCATCTCGCACAGGATGGATTTATTCTTCTCGACCGGAGAATCCTCAAGTTGAGCCCACACCTGCATTCTTTTTTCTTCCGGGAAATTCCATCTTAGCCTATCTTCATGAAACTTCATATTTTGCATGGCAAGGAAAAGCAACAGAGAAGAGAAAGCTGCTCCCCATACCCATTTATATTTGTATAAAGGTTTGATTTTGGGGTGCATAGCGACCTGCAGACCACCCACTCCCACAATCAACAACGTCCACGTAAATATGGAGGATGGAAGATAGATTTGAAGTAAGATTCCGGTTAACAATAAAAAAAGCGGCCTCGTAAAAGGCCGCTTTCTGATTTCATTTATCATTGCTATTTATATTGCCTTGAGTTGCCGGATAGTTTCGACCGGATCGGGCGATTTAAAAACATAATTACCTGCTACCAACACATCGGCACCCGCATCAACCAGACGTTTTCCGGTTTCGGCATTCACACCACCGTCCACTTCAATCAAAGTTGACAACCCTTTACGGTCAACCAGTTTTTTTAGCTCTTTCACCTTTTCCACCGAATGCTCAATAAAGCGCTGTCCTCCATAACCGGGATTAACAGACATAAGCAATACCATATCCAGTTCCTGAATAATATCTTCAAGTAAGGATACAGGTGTGTGGGGATTAAGAGTAACTCCGGCTTTCATACCGGCCTCCTTTATAGCAGTAATGGTTCTGTGAAGATGTGTACAGGCCTCGTAATGTACATTCATCATATATGCACCTGTAGCTGCCACCTCGTTAATAAACTTCTGTGGTTCAACAATCATTAAATGCACATCCATCGGTTTTTTACAAACATCCTTCAGAGCATTTAATACAGGAAAACCAAAAGAGATATTAGGAACGAATACTCCGTCCATAATATCCAGGTGCAACCAATCGGCGTCGCTGTTATTTATCATCTCCACATCACGCTGCAGATTCAAAAAATCGGCAGAAAGTAAAGATGGTGCAATTTTATGATTCATAAATTCCTTTTGTTTTTTGCAAAGATAGACAAAAAGGAATTTAATTCATAAAAACAACACATTTGTCTGCTGTCTTCACCGG
>NZ_JBFWMI010000005.1:8951-19419 GCF_050251695.1 Macellibacteroides sp. | reverse complement strand
ATCCATGCTTTGAACTTTCCGTTATCGGTATATCGTCCCTGTTTGATCGTTATGATAACCTTCACAAAGGTTTCCTGAAAGATATCCTCTGCAAGTTCACGATTACGTACGATAAAATAAATATACGAATGAATACTGCTTTTGTAGCGGTTCAATAGTGTATCGAATGCAGCATTAGTGCCTTGTGCATACATCATAACCAACATTTCGTCGGTCATCGATTCAAATCTGTTCATTACTT
This sequence comes from Macellibacteroides sp., assembly GCF_050251695.1. Lineage (NCBI taxonomy): Bacteria > Pseudomonadati > Bacteroidota > Bacteroidia > Bacteroidales > Porphyromonadaceae > Macellibacteroides > Macellibacteroides sp. The sequence continues at coordinate 19,178 of NZ_JBFWMI010000005.1, read as the reverse complement.
ATATGTTTTTAATTTTATGGAGTAATGATATGCAATAGGCAGTAGGGGTTTAAAGTTTAACAATATTATTTAGTACAAATAAACTAAGATTACTTAAGACTCACAAACATTTATTATGTAAAAAAAAAGAATTGTCCCCTACCCGTACCTTTCTTGTACGAATAGGGGACATTAGACAACGAAACCCTTTTTATCAGAACTTATATCCTAGTGTAAGAGCTACGCGTGTTGTATTTGTTTTAAGAGAAATTGCATCTGAATCTACCATTATATCTCCATTATCAAGGAATGTTCTTGAGAAAGTAAATGCATCTTCCTTATATGTCTTATAAACACAGGCCAGGTCTGCATAGAAGTTTGGAGTAAAACGATACCCCAAACCAACTGTAATATAATCAGATCCCTTGTCCACTGTATAGTGAGGAAGCGTACCTGCAGTAATAACCTCTACATCTCCGTTCTTCAGGGCAGTCTTAACCGGGCTGGATTGCCAGCCGGCACCTGCTCTTACAGCAAACTGAGGAGTTACTTTAAATTCGCCACCCACCTTTAACAGACCGCTGGTACCAAAATCTTCCTTAATAAAATTGTTGGCATCCATCTCTCTGTCATTCACATCCTTCAAACGCATTCCTTTAAAGTTTGTCAACTCATAATCCACGCTTAACAGTCCGTACTGACCAATTACAGCAGCCGCACTAAAAATCCATTTGTCGGGAGTACGAAGTTTATAGTCGGCATAAACCTTATCGGGTGTTGAAGCATCCATTTTGGAAGGATTATACTGAGCAATGTCCGTTCCGGCTTCTGCATGGAAATAGTCGGTCATCTTATACCACGTTGGCGAATTATAGGCAACCCCCATACGAAGGAAGTCGACCGGTCTTACAATGGCACCCAGATTAAAAGAGTATCCGGTACCTTCTGTAGTCAAACCATTATCCAAATAAAGATAATCGCCTCCTTCAAAACGCTCGTCGTATATAGAAGATATACTATAATTAATGTCCGTAACAGCTAAGGTAGCACCTAAAAAGACACTGTTGGAAATATTAGTTGCAAATGCAAAGTTATACTGATCTACAGCACCCTTTTCAGACACGTTCAAAGTCGTGTTCTGGGGACTGTCTGCATACCAGATATCGCCTGTTGCATTCGATGTTCCAAAACCCGAGTGGTAACTACTCCGGTCATTAAGAAAAGATCCGAAATAACCAGCTTCATATCCTAATACAGACATCCATGGATTATTAGGATTATTATAAGGATCGTAGGAATCTTTTACATAAATAAGGTCATTTTCATGAATCCCATATGAAATATCGGCTGCATAATCGGCCAAAGAATAAGCCTGTGAGCCGGACAACCGGTAATTACGGTTGAAATTTTTCAAACGGTTGTATGATAGTCCGATGTTCCAGCTCATAATCCCTGACTCGTTGGCCGTAGGGAAATAACCTACATACGAAAAATTATCAAAGCTAAGTTTCGACTTATCGTCTTTAGAAACATTGCCATTCCAATTCGATTTTGTATCAATCGAAGAGAGGCTAAGTGTTCCCACAACTTCCGAACTACGATATATACCCAGACCAGCCGGGTTGGAGCTCATGGCAGAGGCATCCCCACCTAAAGCACCGAATGCACCGCCCATACCCAGGTAACGGGCGGTTCCATTAAGATCTCCCAGAGAATATTTATAGGCATCCATCTCTCCCTGCGCAAATGCAGATGCTCCAGAAAGGAACAATACAGATGCAACTAAGCAAACTATTTTTTTCATCACGTAAAGTTTTATATCAACAATTTTCTTGAATATACTCTCTTCAAATACAGGTTGCAATATTAGCGTCTGCCACCGCCGCCACTTGAACGGCTGCTACCTCCACTACTGCTGCTACTGCTTCCGCCGCCACTGCTTACTCCACTGGAACGGCTGCTACTGCTGCTTGAAGGCGAGCTGTATGAACTGCTGCTGCTACGAGAGCTGCTGCCGGATGGAGAAGAATAACTCTGGCTGCTGCGGGTTGCCGGCTGACCGGAATAAGATGACCGCGAACTGCTGCTTCTGGACGGAGTATACTGCTGTCTGCTTGAGCTATAGTCTGAAGATTCGCTGCGTATAGTCCGGGTACGTGTTGACGGGGCTTCCGAACGACGGATAACCGAACCACCCGAGTTCACACTGCTGCGGGTTGATGTTCCTTCGGAAGAACGTACGGAAGACGAACGGCTTGAACGGCTGCTGCCAACCACATCCGAACGATCGATGATAGACGAACTGCGAACAGACGAAGCTCCGCTTCTTGAACTACGCATCACACTTGTGCTACGGTTTGAACTGCGCAGGCTCATATCGGTTCCACCTACGGAAGATCTGCTTGAACGACCATTTACGTTGCGTCCAATAGCCGAACGGCCATTTGGCATGTGCTGGTAAGGAGATGAATAATAGGCATGTCCGTAACTTCCTCCCCAATAATGGTGGTGTCCGTAGTAGCCTCCATAATAACCTCCGTAATAACCACCCCAACCCCATGACGGGCCATACCATGAGCTATAATACCACGGGCTGTAGAATCCACCCCATCCCCAGGAAGGTCCATACCATGAACTGTATCCCCAAGGGCTGTAATACCATGGATCGTACCAGGAAGAGTACCAACTATACCAGGGAGATCTCCATCCCCAGGAATTGCCGATATTAATATTAAAGTTCACACTTGAACCTCCGTCGGCGTATTCTGTTTCGTAATCGTAGCCGTAATATCCGTCGCTAAGGAAAATATTTACATTATCAGCACCGGCAATTGTTACCTTGCTGGGTGAATGATAACGGATAATTCTTTCAGAATATTCTGTATCCGAACGACGTTCATTGACTTTAACCGAATCTTCAGCTGCATAATCACCCTCTTCTGCATTGGCATATTCTTCGCTTCCATTAGAATAACGACGGTTGTAGGCATCAATCTCGTCATCAGAAAGAGAAGATGCTGCTTTTGCATGGGTTGATGCGTTCATTTGAGCTGCAGTTGCAGTACGCTGAGTTTGTTTTTGGGGTTCAATAACCTTTTTCTCCTCCTTTTGTTCTTTTTTTTCCTTTTTCCCGGAGAAGTATACATCATCATAAAAAACTTCCTGTCCGAAAGCCGTTGAAGCTACCAGAAGCATAAGAAGCAAAGATGTCAGTTTAATGGGTTTCATAATTTATCCTCCTCAACATTTTTATTATTACAATTTAGACTACTTTTACCCGGTCAAGGTTTAATTTAAAGTCCTCATAAAAGTATGTACTACATTAAAATACAAATATAATCAGTATTATAACACAAAATAGAAATTACATACTATTTAACGTAAAAACTTTTCCTCTCGGTTGTAATCATTTTTTCTCTTTATACAAATAAGACGAAAACACAAGTATAAATGCTGCATATCTTTTGTTCGGCAATCTATTTTTTGTCCATGCTTCTAATTTTTACTACCTTTGCGGTCTCAATTGCAAATTAATAGGTATACAAAGATATGATTACGGTTAACAATCTGGATCTTCAATTCGGAAAACGTGCGTTGTTTCAAGACGTCAATTTAAAGTTCACACCGGGTAACTGCTACGGCATCATTGGTGCCAACGGTGCCGGAAAATCTACGCTTCTCCGCATTATAAGCGGTCAGCTTGACCCCACGCGGGGATCCATCTCATTAGGTCCGGGCGAACGCCTCTCCGTGTTGAGTCAGGATCACTTCGCCTTCGACGAATTTACAGTACTGGATACGGTTATCATGGGGCACACGGTGCTTTGGGATATCATTAAGGAAAAGAATGCGTTATACGAAAAGCCCGATTTTTCGGATGCCGACGGGATACGTGTTTCCGAACTTGAAGAAAAGTTTGCCGAGATGGAAGGCTGGAATGCAGAAAGCGACGCAGCCAATTTATTAAGCGGACTAGGCATTAGCGAAGACATACATTACAGCATGATGAGAGACCTGAGCGGTAAGCAGAAGGTGCGTGTATTACTTGCCAGAGCCCTGTTTGGTAAACCGGACAACCTCTTGCTGGATGAGCCTACCAACGACCTCGACCTTGAAACAGTAAGCTGGCTTGAGCATTACCTTGCCGACTTTGAAAACACGGTGCTGGTGGTATCGCACGACCGTCACTTCCTTGACTCGGTTTGTACCCATACGGTGGATATCGACTTTGGTAAAGTAAAACAGTTTGCCGGCAACTACAGCTTCTGGTACGAATCCAGTCAGCTTGCTCTCCGTCAGCAACAGCAACAGAACAAGAAGGCCGAAGAAAAGAAAAAGGAACTCGAAGAGTTTATCCGCCGCTTCAGTGCCAACGTGGCTAAGTCAAAGCAGACAACCAGCCGTAAGAAGATGATCGAGAAGCTGAATATCGAAGAGATCCAGGCTTCCTCACGTCGTTATCCGGGTATTATCTTCACCCCTTCGCGCGAACCGGGCAACCGTATCCTCGAGGTAAAGGGATTATCTAAATCCATCGAAGGAACTGTACTGTTCAAGGACGTGAACTTCAATGTGGAAAAAGATGATAAGATAGTATTTATCAGCCGCGACCCGCGTGCCATGACGGCATTGTTCAACATAATAAACGACGAAGACAATGACTACGAAGGCTCTTTCGAATGGGGACAAACCATTACGACAGCCTATCTTCCGTTGGAAAACACGCAGTACTTCAACACAGATATGAATCTGATCGAGTGGCTTTCGCAGTTCGCAGAAGATACCAACGAGGTATACCTGAAAGGATTCCTTGGTAAGATGTTGTTCTCCGGCGAAGAGGTGCTTAAAAAAGCAAGCGTGCTTTCGGGAGGCGAAAAGATGCGTTGTATGATCTCACGTATGATGCTTAAGAACGCCAACACCATGATTCTGGATTCTCCTACAAACCACCTTGACCTGGAATCTATTCAGGCATTTAACAATACGTTGAAGGCGTTCAAAGGAAATATCCTCTTTTCAAGTCATGACCACGAATTTATCCAGACGGTTGCCAATCGTGTAATTGAACTTACACCTAACGGTATCATCGACAAGATAATGGATTACGACGATTACATCACCGACCCGATTGTGGCAGAGATGAAACAAAGGATGTACAGATAATTCAATAAAAACATAGCAATGAAAAAGAGAGTATTATTTCTTTTTGCCTGCTTCATAACATTTATACTGGTCTTTGCTTTGCAAAAGCCAGTATTTATGTTGTATAACCATGCCTCCGGAGGGGGATTAAGTATTTCGGATTATCTGCAGGTAATGGTTCACGGACTGCAGCTGGATGCCACCGTAGCCGGCTACCTTACAGTTATACCCTTGTTACTCACACTTCTTTCGGTATGGATACCCGGCAGATATATTACTTTTATTCTTAAAGGATACTTTTTTATCGTTGCGTGTATCATCTCACTCATCTTTGTGGTGGACATTGCCTTGTATCCTTACTGGGGATTCCGGCTGGACGCCACCCCGTTGTTCTACCTGCAATCACCTTCGGATGCACTTGCCAGTGCACCGGCCAGCACACTGATACTGCAAACTCTGGTTTTCGTTGTATACACCTACGGAATATTCTGGGCACTCAAAAGATTTGTACTCCCCCTGATGCCGGAACAATATGTAAAAAAGATGTTCAGCAACTCGGTTCAGCTGGTACTGCTGGGAGGTATTCTCTTTATTCCGATCAGAGGCGGTGTTACCACTTCTACAGCGAATGTGGGTATGGTATACTTCAGCAAGAATCAGTTCCTCAACCATTCGGCCATCAATCCCTGCTTCAGCTTTCTGGCTTCGCTGTCCAAACAGCAGGATTTTGCAGCGCAATACAACTATTTCAGCGAATCGCAGCGCAGCAAGATTTTCAAAAAGCTAACCAATCAACCGCAGGGCGACTCTATTCCGGAGTTACTCACTACCAAAAACCCCAACATCATTCTTATCCTGATGGAGAGTTTCTCTGCCAATGCGATTGAAGTTCTTGGAGGAGAAACAGGAGTTACTCCCAATATAAACAGGTTAAGTAAAGAGGGAATCCTGTTCAGCAACATGTATGCCAATTCGTTCCGTACAGACCGGGGTATTGTTGCTGTTCTGAATGGCTATCTGGCACAGCCTACCACCTCGATTATGAAATATCCGGCTAAAAGCCAGACGCTTCCATCCATTGCCAAATCTCTTCAGAAGAAAGGATACACTTCCGATATGTTGTATGGTGGCGATATCAACTTTACAAACATGCAGAGCTATTTCTTTAGCTCGGGGTATAGCAAGGTGACGGCCGACAGGGATTTCCCGCTTAAAAGCCGCCTTTCCAAATGGGGAGCCAACGACGACATCACCTTCGCCCATCTTTACCAAAGTATGACCGACAACTCCCGCAAGGAGCCCTTCTTCAGCACATTCCTCACCTTAAGCAGTCACGAGCCATTCGAGGTTCCATACAACCGGTTAAAGGATCCCTACCTCAACTCGGTAGCATTTACGGATAGCTGTCTGGGTGATTTTATTGATAAATTAAAGAAACTGCCGCTTTGGAATAATACGCTGATTGTTTTGGTATCCGACCATGGATTCAGATATCCGGCTTCTGTTAAAGAGCACGATCCCAAAAGATATCACATCCCTATGCTATGGCTGGGTGGAGCAATAAAGGAGCCGCGTGTAATAGCCAATTACGGGAATCAAACCGATTTAGCTGCAACCCTGCTTTATCAACTGGATCTGCCGCATAAGGAGTTTACTTTCAGTAATAATATGGTAGACAGTCTGCAACCCGCCTATGCTTTCTATAGCTACAACAATGGTTTTGGTTTTATAGATACCACGGGGGTTTCTGTGTACGATTGCGAAAGCGAGAAGCCTTTGATTATAAAACCTGAGGCAGGAAACGAGATCCGGCTGAATAATGGGAAGGCTCTGTTGCAGACTTTGTACGACGATTTGGGCAGCCGCTGATTAATTACAGCTCCGCAATCAAGGAACAATCGGCTACTGCCCTTCGGAAGATAAGAGACAACCTTATAGAGCTTAAGCGGCAAAGATATACCTCTTAAACCGCAAACAAACAGGATTCGTACTTCGGGCCCATGGGACCGTTTAATTGAGCCCATGGGCGCATTTGAACGGTCCCATGGGCCCGAGGTGCATAGCTGGTAACTTTCCCGCTTAATTCAAGCATGATTGCCAGTTATTCATACTTACATCCACACAAAAAAGAAGAGGGATCCGAAACGACGGATCCCTCTCTTATCAACCTTCCTAATCAACCTTAAAGACTTCCGGCAAACTAAAGAAGCCGGCAAATCAACTTATTTATCTATCAATACATAATCTTACAACCTACATATACACTTCTGGGTAGGGATGGTCCGTAAATATAGCCCGCATCGCGGCTGCCACCCTTGTCAAAGTCACTCTGATAAGAGTCGAATATATTCTGAACGCCTGCATTTACCTGAAGGGTACCTGACTTGAATAAGGGGAAATCGTAGGCCACCTTTACGCTCATATCCAGAAAATCGGGTGTCTTTTCTTCCTTGTCGGACGGAATGTAACCGGCAAAATGCTGCATCAGCATACTGCCTGTATAAGTTCCGGTAAGGGAAACCGCCAACCGTTTAACCGGGTTGAATGAAGAGGTTACGTACCCGTATACATCCGGCGAGCGGAACATCTTTTTCTGCGGCTGCAGACTTTCATCGCCACTCCACTTTTCAGGTTCTTTATAACGGCTGCGTTGCAAGGTACCTCCGGCCTGAATCTGCATCCATTCGTAAGCCAGCTTGGCTTCCAGGTTAATACCCATCACCCGTGCCCCTTTTCCGTTTCTTCTTTCCAGCAACAGGTTATTCTGTTGGTCGCGGCCAATCTCTTCCAGCAAAAATACATCGCTTAAGTCGGTGTAAAAGCCCTCAACAAGAAAATTAGTCTGTACCGCCCCGAAGCGCTGATAGAAGTCGGCCGAAGCACTTATACTCTGCGACTTTTCTTCTTTCAGATCCGGAGAGATACTGATGATAGCCACATCGCCTCCTACGGCCGTAATATGCAAGTCTTCGTCGAACGCCTGCGGAGCGCGGAACCCGCTTGAATAAGAAAGCCGCAGATTAATATCCTTGGTAGGATTATACCTCAGGTTGGCACGGGGACTAAATATGAGGTGATTGATCAGGTTATGTTTATCAAAACGACCTCCCATCAGGAAACTCCAGCGTGCATTTTTCCATTCGTTCTGCAAAAACAGACTACCGATATTCACCTTTTGGGCAATCGTACGATTGTATCCTATCATCACATCCTCCAGGTTATCGTGGCTGTACTCCATACCTCCCGTAAACTCGGCCGGCATAAAAAGACAATTCGTCCAGTCGTATACATACTGCGCACCCCCTATAAAGGTGAGGTCGGTTGTATGTCCGTAGGCGTTCGGGTCCTTACCTGCACCATAGTAACTCTGACGCTTGGTGTGCTGAGACGATGCATAAAGGTTTAAGCGATGCTTGTAATCGGTAGAGAAGAGATCGAATTTAAGTCCCCCGCCATTAATATTATGATCCGTCTGCTCCGTGATATCCGTTTCGTGAGGAGGTAAATCAAGGTTGTTTCCACCTCTGCGGAATTCGCTGATGTTATGATATTCGAACGTTAGTTTGGAATAAGTGCTTGTCTTCAGATAAGACCTGAAACCAACCGTCTTGGCATTAAGGTGTCCTATCTCTGTGAAGCCGTCTCCGTCGTGATCGTATGCAGACCGGGTACGGCTTTGTCCGAATAAATAAATACCAGCTTTCTGGTCGTCTGTAACCATCGACGCATTCAACGTTGTATTATTATCAGGTCTGCTCCCCCCGATCATCGTTAGTGAGTGAGCAACCTGCGCCGAGTTGCGCTGTGGTTCTTTGGTTATAATATTAATAGTTCCGGCAATAGCGGAAGAGCCGAACAGGGCAGATCCGCCACCGCGCATCACCTCTACCCGCTCAATCATATTGGCAGGAATCTGTTCCAGTCCGTATACTCCGGTTAGGGCACTGAAGATAGAGCGGCTATCTACCAGGATTTGCGTATAAGGGCCCTCCAGACCGTTGATACGCACCTGCTGGAAACCGCAATTCTGACAATTGTTCTCGACCCTTACTCCGGGCTGAAAATTAAGTCCGTCGGCCAGACTGGTTGCATTGGCTCTGTCGAATACCTTTGTATCCAGTACATTTACCAACGAAGGAGCCAGGCGTCTGGTTGTTTCGTTCCGGTTGGCAGATACCACAACGCCGTCCAGCGACACAGCATCTTCCTCTGTTTCGAAGTTGATCTCCAGGGTTTTTCCCTTTTTGGAAACAATCTCTTTTTCGATTGTTTTATAGCCGACCGACTTCATCACGATGGTAAACTTGCCCTCGGGCAGGTTCTTCAGATAAAAATGTCCGGTACCGTCTGAAACGGTTCCAATGGTAGTTCCTTGCAGAAATACATTTATATAAGGCAGGTGTTCCCCGCTTTTTTTGTCGATGATATGTCCCACGATGTTTGCGTCGGAAGGATTCAATACGGGCTCGTCGGCCCCTCTGACTGTCCACAAGGAACAGCACAGACATAGCATAAGTATGACAATTTTATTCATTTGCTTTATTAACTTGATTAAAAAAACAGACTCTGCTCTCTGTCATAGGCAGACAAAGAGATGTCGCTTCCGGTCTACGTCCGGAAAATAAAGAAATCAGATAAAAAAGATACTTGCAGGCGGGGCACGTAATAAACTACCACCCGGCAGATGGGAGGTATATCCGGAACAGACCGGACCGGTTGTTATTGTATCTAAAGGAATGGCAAAAAAGCAAATATCCAGCGAATGGACAGCGCCATCCTGCACATTAATGTGCGAAAGAGCATTGAATAACTGTATTTCGGAACATGAGTGGTGGTGAGTGGTTCCGTTGCTTTGCTTTTGAAACGGATGCGAGTGTACAATGGTAACCCCATTCTCTATGTGAGCGTGCATAAACAGGGTAATAACACTGTAGTACGACACAAACAGAACGGGCAGGAAATAAGTAAAGAATGTTCGCAGTCTCTGTTTCACTAACTTATTTTATATTTACGGTACAAAGTTAGTAAAAAATTATTTGATAAATGTAAAACTAATTACTATGTTTGTTGAATCATCTATACAACCCAATTTTATGAGAAAAATCT
>NZ_JBFWMI010000005.1:0-8851 GCF_050251695.1 Macellibacteroides sp. | reverse complement strand
TAAAGAATCCGTCTATCACTAAAATCAAAGAATATTATAAGACATGGTACGTACCTAATAACATGGCCATCTGTCTTTCGGGCGATTTTGATCCAGATCAGATGATTCAGGTTATCAAGACCTACTTTGGCACTATGCCTAAAAGTGACTCAATCCCCACCCTCTCGTTAGCAAAGGAACCCGAAATTACGGAGCCTGTACAGGCTGAAGTACTCGGACTGGAAGCCGAAAATCTTGTTCTTGGCTGGAGATTCCCGGGTGTTGCGGCAGACTCGACCGGTATGCTTGATCTGATCGGTCAGATTATGAGTAACGGACAGGCCGGATTGATCGACCTGAACCTGATTCAGCAGCAGAAGGTACTCAGAGCCAATGCAGGCACTTATGCTATGGCCGACTATTCTGCTTTTGTTATGATGGCTACTCCAAAGCAGGGGCAGACTCTCGAGCAGGCAAAAGACCTGTTGTTGGGCGAAATTGAGAAACTGAAAACAGGCGATTTCGATGAATCACTGATCGAAGCTTCGATAAACAACCTTAAGCTTTACCAGATCTACCGCATGGAGAGCAACGCCGGAAGGGCCAATTGGTTTGTAAATTCATTCATTAATGGAGTAGATTGGAAAAATGCTGTAACCAAACTTGATCGTACCAGCAAGATTACAAAAGAGGAATTGGTAGCTTTTGCTAAAAAGAATTTTGGCAACAACTATGCTGTTGTATACAAAAGACAGGGAAAAGACCCCAACGAATTGAAGATTGCCAAACCGGCTATCACGCCTATCGTGATGAACCGCGACACAAGCAGTGCTTTCCTTGAAGAGATCAAAGCTGCAAAGGTGACTCCTATTGAACCTGTATTTCTTGATTACTCGAAAGATATGGGACAGTTTAAGGCTAAGTCTGATATACCCGTTCTATATAAACAAAACGTAACCAACGACCTGTTTGATATTTTGTACGTTTACGAGATGGGTAATAACAACGACAAATTGCTGGGTACTGCTTTCCAGTATCTAAAGTATCTGGGTACTTCTAAGATGACACCTAAACAGATTCAATCCGAATTCTATAAGCTGGCTTGTTCATTCGATGTATTCAGCAGCAACGAAAGAGTTTATGTGTCTCTAAGCGGATTAGGAGAAAACATGCCGAAAGCTTTGGCTTTGTTCGAAGAATTGCTGGCTGATGCGCAGGTTAACAAGGAGGCTTATACCAACCTGGCTGCCGACATATTGAAAAATCGTTCCGATGCAAAGCTTAACCAAGGTGCTAACTTTAATAAATTGATGCAGTATGCTATATGGGGACCTGTTTCTCCGGATAAAAACATACCATCGGCATCCGAATTGAAACAGCTTAATCCGGACGAGCTTATTAAGAAAATCCATACGATGACCTCTTTCCAGCACCGAATCCTCTATTACGGACCGATGTCGCAGGAGGCTCTTACTGCCGAATTAAATAAATCACATCGTGTTCCCGAGAAGTTGCTTCCTGTTCCGGCCGGAATCGACTTCAAGCAACAGGTTATTACCGAACCGAAGGTTTTATTGGCCAAGTATGATGCCAAACAGATTTATATGTCTATGGTTTCCAACAGAGGTGAAACATTCGATCCGGCCATTGATCCGGTTCTCTCGTTGTATAATGAATATTTTGGAGGAAGCATGAATGCCATCGTTTTCCAGGAAATGCGTGAAGCAAGAGGATTGGCTTACTCGGCAGGTGCCAGCTTAAATACACCATCCAAACTTAAATATCCGTATATTTATCAATCGTTTATTGCTACGCAGAACGACAAAATGGCTGATGCCTTAAAGGCGTTCCATTCCATTATTGATGATATGCCCCAATCAGAAAAGGCGTTCAACCTGGCAAAAGATGGTTTAATTACCAGACTGCGCACCGAACGAATCATCAAGTCGAATGTGTTATGGAATTATATCCAGGCTGAAGACCTCGGACTGAAAACGGATACCAGAAAAGCTTTGTTTGAGCAGGTGCAAAAAATGACATTACAAGACGTTAAGGCTTTCCAGGAAAAATGGATCAAAGGACGTAAATATATTTACTGCATCCTTGGTGACGAGAAAGACCTTGATTTGAAAAATCTTGAAAGTTACGGACCGATACAAAGGTTAAGTCAGGAAGATATCTTCGGATATTAATTCATTTTCATCTGTTTAGCCTTATTTAAGGAGGAGAATTTTCAAAGGATTCTCCTCCTTTTGCTTTGTAAAAGAGAAAGATACAATTTACGACTTGTAGATATTATATCTGTTAGCCAAACTATTTGTAAGTAAAAAAGCCATTATATATAATAATTTATTACTTTTGTCTGCAAAGTTCAAAGGTTTAACGCAAGCACATTAAAAGTTAAAGCCGACTAACGTTACAAAATATATAAGTCAATGGGTAAGATAACAAAAGAAGATGCTCTTCGGTATCATGCCGAAGGAAAACCGGGGAAAATAGAGGTGATTCCCACCAAACCATATAGTACACAGACAGATTTATCACTGGCCTATTCACCAGGTGTGGCTGAACCTTGTCTTGAAATTGAAAAGAATCCGCTGGATGCGTACGAATATACTGCCAAAGGTAATCTGGTTGCGGTAATTTCGAACGGTACGGCTGTTTTAGGTTTAGGGGATATAGGTCCGCTGGCCGGAAAGCCTGTTATGGAGGGAAAGGGCCTTTTATTCAAAATATTTGCAGGTGTAGATGTGTTTGATATTGAGGTTGACGAGAAGGATCCCGAAAAATTCATTCAGACAGTAAAAGCCATCGCCCCCACTTTTGGAGGTATAAACCTGGAAGATATCAAGGCCCCCGAGTGTTTTGAAATTGAAACCCGACTGAAAGAGGAGTTAGACATCCCGGTTATGCACGACGATCAGCATGGAACTGCCATCATTTCCGGAGCTGGATTAATCAATGCCCTCGAATTGGTTGGTAAAAATATTGAGGATGTACGGATTGTGGTAAATGGAGCCGGAGCTGCCTCGATATCATGTACCAAGCTGTATGTGATGCTGGGCGCAAAGATGGAAAATATCATTATGTGCGATAGTAAAGGGGTTATTTCCACACATCGTACCGATCTGAATGCTTCCAAGAAAGCCTTTGCAACTTCTTTGGATATTAAAACCCTTGCGGAAGCCGTTAGCGGGGCTGATGTATTTCTGGGTCTTTCGGTTGCCGACGTACTAACCAAGGAAATGGTGCAGACAATGAATGACAATCCCATTGTATTTGCACTGGCCAATCCAAATCCTGAAATCTCGTACAGCGAGGCCATGTCATCACGCGAGGATATTATCTTTGCCACCGGCCGTTCCGACTATCCGAATCAGATTAACAACGTACTGGGCTTCCCCTATATTTTCAGAGGTGCATTGGACGTAAGAGCAAAAGCAATCAACGAAGAGATGAAGCTTGCTGCTGTAAAAGCAATCGCCTCTCTGGCTAAAGAGCCTGTACCGGATGTGGTAAATGCAGCTTACAAACTAAAACGCATGAGTTTTGGAAGAGACTATATCATACCCAAGGCACTTGACCCCCGTTTGCTTACCCGCGTATCAAGTGCTGTGGCTAAAGCAGCAATAGAATCCGGAGTGGCGCGGAAGGAAATTACCGACTGGAATAAATACGAGAACCACCTGCGCGAAATGATGGGCTACGACAACAAAATGATGCGCTCGTTTACGGATATGGCTAAAGCTAATCCTAAACGTGTTGTTTTTGCCGAAGCAAACCATGTAAATATGCTGAAAGCTGCAGCCGAAGCTAAGGCTGAAGGTATCTGTTTCCCCATCCTGCTTGGTAACGAAGACCGTTTGGCAAAGATAGCCAAAGAAGAGAACATCAGTATGGAAGGCATGGAGATTGTGAATCTGCGTCACGACCGCGAACTGGAACGCTGTCGCCGATATGCCAAAAAGCTTGTGGAAAAGAAACAGCGTGAAGGTATGACTTATGCCGAAGCTTGCGAAAAGATGTACGACAGGAACTGTTTCGGAATGATGATGGTTGCTTCTGGCGATGCCGATGCTTTTGTTACCGGTGTATATAGCCGCTATTCTGAAACCACCAAGCTTGCCGAACAGATTATCGGTATTCGTCCCAGTTATAAATATTTTGGCACCATGAACATTGTAACCTCCAAGAAGGGAACATTTTTTATTGCCGATACTCTTATAAACAGACATCCTTCTACCGAGGTATTGATCGACATTGCTCGCCTTACCCACGATGCCGTTAAATTCTTTGCCAACGAGCCTACAATGGCTATGATCTCTTACTCTAACTTTGGTGCCGACAATCAGGGTAGTCCGGTTAAGGTTCACGATGCAATAGCTCATCTGCACGCAAACTATCCCGAGATTCAGATCGACGGCGAAATGCAGGTAAACTTTGCACTGAACAAGAAATTAAGAGATGATACGTATCCGTTCAACAAGGTAAAAGGCAAGGATGTAAACACGCTTATTTTCCCGAACCTGAGCTCGGCAAACAGTGCTTACAAGCTTTTATTGGAAATGGGTGTTGTTGAGACCATCGGACCGATACAGATGGGATTAAATAAACCGATTCACTTCACAGATCTTGAAAGTTCTACACGCGACATTCTGAATCTGACCACAGTGGCTGTTGTTGATGCTATTGTACAGGAACAGATTGACAAAGCTAAATAAGCGGACTTAAAGGACATTATAACATAGCGTAATCTGAAAACTCATAAGAGGGTTGAACAGATTACGCTATTTGCTTGTTAACTATCTGCAATCAGGTGAAAGGATTAGTGCAAAATAATATATTAGGTATTCTAACGTCTGTTATAGATTATTAAAGGCTTAAAACCTTTCCTTATTTAAGAAAACTTGTACCTTTGCACAAATATTTTCCTAAAGGAACAATTAGCGTTAAATGGCAAAAATTATCCGTAACATATTTCTGTTTGTCCTGCTTCTGGCCGGATCGAGCAATTCTGCCTTGCTGGCACAACGAATCACATCGGCTTCAGGTATTGTAAAAGATTCAATTACAGGTGAGCCAATGTCGTACGTTTCTGTAATTTTTGAGAATTCTACCATTGGAACGATGACAGATGACAATGGTTTGTTTACGCTTCAAAATGACAGGGGGCTGACCAAATTGCTGGTTTCTTCGCTTGGTTACGAAAACAAGCGTGTAAACTTATCGGCAGGAAAGAAAAACGAAGCTTTATCAATATTAATACGTCCTACAACCATTCAGATTTCAGAAGTTGTAATTAAACCGACTAAAGAAAAATACACTAAAAAAGATAATCCCGCGGTAGAACTCATTCGCAATGTTATTGAGCGTAAAAACGACAACCGCATTGAAGCAAAAAGCGCTTATCAATCCGAAAGGTATGAGAAGCTGAGCATTGCTCTTGATAATTTTAATCCCAACCTGGATAAGAATAAGTTCCTCAAGAAATTTAGTTTTATCAAGAATTACCTGGACACATCCGAATTCAATGGAAAACCTATTTTAACGGTGTCTGTTCGCGAAACATTGTCCGACATTTATTACAGAAAAGATCCCAAATCAGAAAAGATCTACACAAAGGGTCAGAAACTGCAAGGGATTGACAAATCGCTGGATGAAGGTGGAATAACTTCCAACCTGCAGGAGATCTTTCAGGGAATCAACATTTTCGACAATAACATTAACATTCTGCTAAACCGGTTTGTGAGTCCGCTCTCATCAACCTTGGCTACCTCCTATTACAAATATTACATTATGGATACCGTAATGGTGGGGAATAACGAATGTATTGACCTGGCTTTTGTTCCGTTTAACAGTCAGAGTTATGGCTTTACCGGAAGATTGTTTGTTACAACAGATGGTCATTTTGCCATCAAGAAGTTTCTGTTGAATGTTCCTTCCAACATCAATCTAAACTTCGTAGATAATTTGCGAATTACACAGGAATTCAAACAAATGCCAGACAGTACCTGGGTACTTGATCAGGAAAATACATTCATTAATTTTTATGTAATAAAGGGAGCTCAACAGCTTTATGCCCACCAGATGAGGAGTTATAACAATTATAACTTTTCTACTCCACCCGACTCTGTATTTGATGTTTTAGGGAGCAACATCGTATTGGAAAGCGCCATAAACCAACCGGATAGCTTTTGGGTAGCAAACAGGCACGTGCCTTTAAAAGAAAAAGAAAATGCTCTTAAGGATCTTTTGGCTGAACTACGTAAGGTCCCGGCATTCAATGTAATGATTAAAACGGCCGAAATCCTTATTTCGGGATATATCCAGACCGGCAAAGACCGTAGTACAAGCAAATTTGACTTCGGACCGATGAACACGACTTTCAGTGCGAATCAGATTGAGGGATTCCGTATGCGGGTTGGCGGGATGACAACAGCCAATTTCCATAAACACCTTTTTGCCAGTGGATTTATGGCTTACGGAGCAACCGACCGTAAACTTAAGTATAACGGTAAATTGACCTGGGCATTCAACAAGAAACAGTATCACGAGGGTGAAAATCCCAGAAATAATTTATCGTTGATGCATGAATACGATATTTATACTCCTGGCCAGGACTTCCTGTTTACCAGCAAGGATAATATATTTGTTGCCTGGAAGGTTGGAGAACCTATTACTAAAATGAGCTACATCCGTAAAACCATGCTATCATATGAGAAAGAATGGTTAAACGGACTCACATTCAAGACATGGGTTCGTAATCAAAATGACGAGCCAACAGGTACGCTCCGTTACACGAAACGTGATGCCTACGGTAATATGTACCGGATCAATGATATTACGACCAGTGAAGCAGGTGTCCAACTCCGCTTTGCTCCAGGTGAACGTCCGTACAGTGGAAGAGCCGGGAAAGAGTCGGTATTCAACCTTTCAAAGGATGCTCCGGTGTTTAAGATCTCCCATCAGATGGGACTGAACAATGTATTAGGAAGTGAGTATAGTTATAACCATACGGAGGCTTCTGCTGAGAAACGTATTTGGCTTTCATCGTTCGGACATATCGACACAAAGATAAAAGCAGGTAAGGTATGGGACAAAGCTCCATTTCCATTACTTATTTTACCCAATACAAACCAGTCTATCACCATTCAACCCGAAGCATTCCATATGATGAGTGCTCTTGAATTTGTAACAGATCAGTATGTATCTCTGGATGTAACTTATTACCTGAAGGGATGGATATTAAATAGAATTCCGGGAGTAAACTGGCTTAAACTTCGTGAAGTTGTTTCATTTAATGCAATATACGGCGGACTTTCTGACAAGAACAACCCAATGAAGACACCTGATCTTTTTATGTTCCCTGAAGGAACACAACCGTTAGGAGATCGTCCTTACATGGAAGCAAGTGTAGGTTTGGAGAATATCTTCAAGATTCTTCGCGTTGATTATTTCAGAAGATTGAGTTATCTTGACAATTCAAATATTAAAAAGAGTGGTGTACGTATTGCTCTAAGATTTTCATTCTAAAAACGGTATAATGGATAATAAGGATACGGTGAAAACACCTTACAACCATACACCCAATGCATGGGCTTTATTTCCTTTGGTCGTTTTTCTCTTTACATATTTGGTGGTATCTATTCTTGCCGGCGATTTCTATAAAATGCCTATCACAGTTGCATTTTCAATAGCATCGGTTGTTGCAATTGCCCAATCGAAAGGAGGAAAACTCAATAACAGGATTGAGCAGTTTTGCAGGGGGGCAGCCAATTCAAACATTTTATTGATGGTGCTGATTTTTATTCTTGCCGGAGCTTTTGCCCAAACCGCCAAAGCAATGGGCGCCATCGATGCTTCCGTAAATCTAGCCTTGTCCATCTTACCAGACAATCTATTGGTAGCCGGAATATTTATCACTGCGTGTTTTATCTCGCTATCGGTAGGCACCTCTGTAGGAACTGTCATAGCCCTTACACCCGTTGCGGCAGGTATTGCTCAGAAAACGGGACTGGATCTTTCCCTTATGGTTGGTGCTGTAGTTGGAGGAGCTATGTTTGGCGACAATCTTTCTTTCATTTCGGATACAACAATCGTAGCAACACGTACCCAGGGATGCAACATGTCTGATAAATTTAAGGCGAATGTACTAATTGCTCTTCCTGTAGCTGTTGCTACCACTCTCATTTATATTATCACTTCTCAATCTGCACTTCCGAATACAGGTTCGGTAACAATCGATTGGATTAAGGTTATCCCCTATCTTGTAGTTCTCATTACTGCCATTTCCGGAGTTAATGTACTTCTAGTTTTATTGATTGGAATCGTATTATCCGGTTTTGTAGGCTTACTGACGGGTGGATTCGGCATTTGGGAATGGACCGCCTCCATGGGATTAGGTATAAATAATATGGGAGAACTGATAATTGTTACACTTCTTGCTGGAGGTATTCTGGAAATGATACGCTTTAATGGTGGGATTGACTGGATCATATTAAAGCTTACTTCTCATGTAAGAACCGCCAGAGGCGCCGAACTTAGCATCGCTGGCTTGGTTAGCTTTGCCAACTTATGTACCGCAAACAATACGATTGCACTCATTATGGCTGGACCAATAGCTAAAGACATTGCCACAAATTTTAATATCCCAGCTAAAAGATCGGCCAGTATTTTAGATATCTTTTCTTGTTTTGTACAGGGAACTATACCTTATGGCGCTCAATTGCTGATGGCATCCGGACTAGCTATGATATCTCCCATTGAAATAATGCAGAATCTCTATTATCCCTATCTTCTGGGATTTACAACATTATTGATAATCTTACTACGAAAACGAAAAGTATAATACAATTTCATATACAAAAAAAAG
>NZ_JBFWMI010000004.1:46345-76041 GCF_050251695.1 Macellibacteroides sp. | reverse complement strand
CGAGCATAGTCATTCTTCTTTTATGACTCTAAGATACAAAATAAAACGGCATAAATCCAACTTTAGGTCAGATTTATACCGTTCTGTTTTTGTTAAAAAGAGGGAAAGCTACTTTTTCAGTGCCCTCTCATCGGATCACCCTCTTTTATAATGCTAAGCAGGAATTCTTAAAGACCTTTTCCGTGACAGTTTTTATATTTTTTGCCACTCCCGCATGGGCATGCATCATTACGTCCAACTTGTTTTTCAACACGAACAGGTTCGTGCTTGGGTTGTGGACGTTGTTCTGCACGTTCTTCAGGTTGAGTAGTACCTCCGATTTCATCTTTCTGGGTACGGTATTTACTCATATCCTGTCGTTTTTCAGGAGCAGCCTGCTGTACAGCTACCCGTTGGGCAGCAGCATGGGCTGCTTCTGCTTCAGCCTGTGTTTGTCTCGGCTCTTCTCGAACCGGAATCTGACCTCTCATAAGGATAGAGGCTGTCTTTCGGTTCATATTGTCTACCATTGTTTTAAACAGGTTGTAAGATTCCAATTTATAAATAAGCAATGGATCTTTGTTTTCGTAGCTCGCATTCTGAACAGAGTGGCGCAACTCATCCATTTCACGCAAGTGCTCTTTCCAAGCTTCATCAATTGTATGAAGTACGATCGATTTCTGGAATGATTTGACGATGGCCTTACATTCAGTTTCGTAAGCTTCCTTAAGGTTGCAGCTGATGTTATACATCCGTTTCCCATCTGTGATTGGAATCATAATGTTTTCATACATTCCCCCCTGATTTTCGTAAACTTGTTTGATTACCGGATTTGCAACTTCCGATAAGCGCTCCATTTTGCGTTTGAATGTTTTTAATGCGGCCCCAAACAACTTATCAGTAAGAGCGTCTGATTTTCCACTTCTGAATTCATCTTCGGTGAAAGGACACTCCATTGCAAATACCTTGAATAGTTCAAGCTTGAACGATTCAAAATCACCTTCATGCTGATCAACAATAGCTGATGAAGTATCATAAATTGTATTAAGAACGTCTATTCCAATACGTTCACCCAATAAGGCGTGACGACGACGTGAGTATACAACTTCTCTTTGAGAGTTCATTACATCGTCGTATTCCAACAACCGTTTACGGATTCCGAAGTTGTTTTCCTCTACCTTCTTTTGGGCACGTTCTACAGACTTGCTAAGCATATTATGCTCTAAAACTTCACCTTCCTTGAATCCAAGTTTATCCATCAGCCCGGCAATTCGTTCGGATGCAAACAAACGCATCAGATCATCTTCAAGAGATACATAGAATACAGATGATCCCGGATCTCCCTGACGACCTGCACGACCTCTCAACTGACGGTCTACACGACGTGATTCATGTCTCTCTGTACCGATAATAGCCAAACCTCCGGCAGCTTTGACTTCGGCTGACAATTTAATGTCCGTACCACGACCAGCCATGTTCGTTGCAATGGTTACAGTACGTGCCTGACCTGCCTGAGCTACAATATCCGCTTCACGTTGGTGCAACTTAGCATTTAAAACATTGTGAGGAATTTTTCGTAGCGTAAGCATACGGCTTAGTAATTCCGATATTTCTACCGAAGTTGTACCTACAAGTACCGGACGCCCAGCTTCAATCAGACTGCTGATTTCATCAATAACAGCTGAGTATTTTTCTCGTTTGGTCTTGTAAATACGATCGTTCATATCCTTACGGGCGATCGGTCTGTTGGTGGGAATTACAACAACATCCAATTTGTAGATATTCCATAATTCGCCTGCTTCTGTTTCTGCAGTACCAGTCATACCCGAAAGTTTATGATACATACGGAAGTAATTCTGCAGCGTGATAGTTGCAAATGTCTGAGTGGCTGCTTCAACCTTCACTCTTTCTTTAGCTTCAATAGCCTGATGTAATCCATCTGAATAGCGACGACCTTCCATGATACGACCCGTCTGCTCGTCAACAATCATTACTTTGTTGTCCATCACTACATATTCATCATCTTTTTCGAATAATGTATAGGCTTTAAGTAATTGGTTGATTGTATGTACACGCTCACTTTTTACAGCGTAATTAGCGAGAATTTCATCTTTACGGGCCTGCCTTTCTGTTTCGCTTCCCGGCATATTGTCAAGCTGAGATAGTTCGGAAGTTATATCTGGCAGAACGAAGAAATGAGGATCGTCAGAATTACCGGTCATCAGGTCGATACCTTTGTCGGTCAACTCGATGCTATTGTTCTTTTCATCAATTACAAAAAATAGCTCATCCGTAACCAAATGCATGTTACGCATGTTTTCAGCCATATATTGTTCTTCAGTCTTTAACATGGCCGCCTTTACGCCCTGTTCGCTAAGATATTTTATCAGAGCCTTATTTCTTGGATATCCCTTGAAAGATCTATATAACAATAACGTCCCTTCTTCTTTTACTTTAGAATCCTCGCTCAGCATTTTGCTTTTTGCCTCAGTAAGCAGTTTGGTGCAGAGATTTTTCTGAGCATTTACAACCACTTCAACATTGTTTCTGAATTCTTCAAACAACTGATCATCTCCTTTAGGAATTGGACCAGAAATAATAAGAGGAGTTCGGGCATCATCAATCAAAACAGAGTCAACCTCGTCGACAATTGCATAATTATGTTTGCGCTGTACAAGATCCTGCGGACTTATAGCCATATTGTCACGCAGGTAATCAAAACCAAATTCGTTGTTCGTTCCAAATGTTATATCTGCATTGTAAGCTGCACGACGGGCATCCGAATTAGGCTGATGTTTGTCAATACAATCAACAGAAAGGCCATGGAACATATATAATGGTCCCATCCATTCCGAGTCGCGCTTTGACAAGTAGTCATTTACAGTTACAACATGTACGCCTTTTCGTGTAAGGGCATTAAGAAATACGGGAAGGGTTGCAACCAATGTCTTACCTTCACCAGTAGCCATTTCAGCAATTTTACCTTTATGCAAAACCACACCACCAAATAGCTGTACATCATAGTGAATCATCTCCCACTTGATATCATTACCCCCGGCTTTCCAGTGGTTCAGATAGATGGCCTTATCATCTTCAATGCTTACAAAATCGTGTTTAGTAGCTAAGTCACGGTCGAATTGATTGGCAGTTACAATCACCTTTTCATTTTCAGTGAAACGGCGTGCTGTTTCTTTCATGATAGAAAAAACTTCTGGAAGAGATTCTTCCAGAACAACCTCCATTTTTTCAGTAATAGACTTTTCAATAACATCTACTTCTGCCCAAATAGTTTCGCGTTCTTCCAGTTCTTTTTCTTCGATTCCTTTACGAAGCTCTTCGACTCTTGCATTTTCAGTGGCTACATAATCTTGAATACGTTGCTTTATTTCATCCGTTTTGGCACGCAATTCATCATTCGACAGCCTTTGAATCTCAGGATATATAGCCTTGATTTTGTTTACATAAGGGTCGATTTCCTTGAGGTCACGCTGCGACTTGTTGCCAAACAGCTTGGTCATAAACTCATTAAATCCCATGATATTTTTATTTTCTTGTTTTTGTTAATAATTGAGTAATTCTGAAAGCGGTAACTGGTTGCAGGCATTTGGTGGCCTGATCCTCAGTACATGGGTAACTGTAGGAGCTACCTCTGTTGCTTTCACTTCTCTATAGATATGAGCGGGTTTTAGTCCGTTGCCCATAAATATTAAAGGTGTGATTACTGCATTATTGCGGACAACGCTGGTGTTTTTTTTCCCTTTTTCGTCTCCGTTGGCAATAGTCCATCCCGGTTGTAGTTCAATGATAAGATCACCTCTTCCTAGGTGATGTGTGCCATTCCTGAAATTTGCAGTACCTTCATTCCAATCTCCGGATCTTAATTCTCTGTCGGTTGTTACATGCTGCACTCCACTGAATTCTAGTACAAACTCGGCGGCTTGCCGTTGTATCACTCCAAGATCGAGCTTTGCATCTTCAATGGCTTTTCTATTGAAAAAAATCTGACCGTCATGATACCCTTTAACCCAATTTTGTTGGCCATGTATCGCCATAAGATACATATTCAAAAGGGCTACGCAGCGTTTTGGATAAAAATCTCCTCCTCCAAGAGACAGTCCTTCAGAATAGGTTACTTCATTCTCATAATAACCCGTACCTGATAAAACAATCAGGGTATTTACCAGTCCTACTTTCTTGTCAACAGCATCCAAAAGTTGTTCAAGATCCTTATCCAGCTGAATATAAATATCTTGAATCTCTCTTGTATATTCTTTGTTTTTAGTCCCGTTGTAATTACCTGCATAAAAGGTTACAGACAATAAATCCGGACAGCTTCGGCTACCGAATCCTCCAAATTCCAGAAATTGTTTTGTAAGACGGGTAATCTCTTTGTTTATGTATGGTGAGCTTTTGAAATTGAAATAACAATCCTTATACTTAGGGTTATAAGAATACTTGAAGGGCAGATCGTCCATCAGGTATGGAAATGCACTATATTGTTTTAGTGGCAATGATGGCTCCCAAACCATTGATTCAATGCGTGATTCAAGAGATTCGTTCCCATTATTAAAACGATCAACATACCAAGGTACGTTTTTATAATAGGTGGTAGTAGCCCATTTGCCATTATAATTATCAAGCCAAAAAGCCCCGTTTGCTGCATGCCCTGCAGATAGTATAGCACTATTAGCATCCGGTGCGATCGAATATACGTCACTTCGCCCGTTTGAAGCAATTTTCAGCTCATCTCCAATGGTAGAGCTGATAAGGTTTTTGGGGGAGTAATTATCGTGCGTGTAATTGCCCAGAAAAGCCGGGTCATACAGACAAGGCAATTCCTTATCTTTTTCAAAATCGTAAATGCTGTCTCCTGTAATTCCATGAAAACAAGGATTGGTCCCTGTAAAAAGTGTAGCAAATGCTGAGGCCTGATCTACGTTTGAAAATTCAAAACGAATGTTTTTATATACGAGTCCTTCGTTTAGCAATCGTTTGAATCCACGATCTCCAAAAGTATTGTAAAAATATTCTATATAATCACCTCTAAGCTGATCCACCGTGATGCATACCACCAATTTAGGCGTTTGTTGTTGCGCCTCCAGATTGGTAATTGCTAAAACCGCAATCAGAGATGTAAGGAATCGTTTCATTAATAAATCTTTTTTATGATATAAACACTATATCCAGACCTCATCCAAAGCGTTAGTACCAAAGGGATAAAGGCTGTATTAAACTGCTGAGGAATGATGTACCATCCAATAAGCAGGAGTGTTAGCGCTGCAAAGTTAATAAAATGATAATAATAAGCAGCCTTATTCAGCTTTTTTACTGAAAACAATATCACTCCAATCAGATGAAAGGGGTGAAGCCAAATAAGCGACCAATTCGGGTTGGTAGCAGGATGCGTTGATATAAAGCTTAGAAAAAAGAGAATCAAACCTGCTATGCCGGCTATTGAAAACAATACAATGTCGATACCTCGGAAGATTTTTTTCCTTTTGAATGCTATAATGGTTAGTGTTGTAACTGCCAGTAATAAACTTATGGACACAAACAGTGGCGAAAATAAACTTGGGCTACTCTTATCAATGTCTTTATTTTCTTCAATTAAAACAGACGAAGATTGTACTAATTTGCGGCTTTCACCAGAGGGAGTGCTAATGGTAGCCTCATCAAAGGCAGAAACAAGATATAATGGTAAGAACATTTGTTCACGGATGGTGGTAATGCGGTCGGTCGGACTTCCCAAGGCCAGATCGCAACCGAAGGTATACCAGTAATGGTTTCGTGTGCAATCATTGATCAGGTCCCTGAACGTAAGTTTGTTTTTATTCTCTTTATAGTTTATTTTGCCCTCTACTGCTTTTTCTACCAAATCTCTTGGTTTAGTTGAGCAATTATCAAAAAAGAAATTATAGCGATACGTTCTATTTTGTGGCTCGTAGTTGACAATCAATGCTTGCCATAGTTTTTCTTTTTCTACCTGATTCAAGTTTAATGCCTGTTCTACTACTTTACTACCCCTCATCTGATACTCTATGAAGTAGTTTTGAAAGTTGTCAACCCCAAGCTTGTAATCTGTCTCTCCTTTGGCAAACCTATAGATGAAATTCGGAGTATGGAAATCAAAGATTCCGTAATTAAAAACAAGGTCAATGTTTTGAGCCGGGTCTAATATCCGGATTGCTGTATGTCCGTAAAGAGTGAATACCTCTTCGTCCGAAGGATAGCTCGTTAAAATACTTATGCGTGATTCCTCACTTAAAGGAAGCTGAGCTTTAATCGGTAAAATCAAAAGTAGAAAAGAGATAATAAACAGATATTTTTTCATCGATCGATAATTTTCAGATGCAAATGTATGTTTTATTTTTTAAATCATCAATCTCGCAGAAGCATCATATTGACCTTTTTACAAATTAGAATTTATATGAATTTGAAGTAAATACAGACTTATTAGTAAAAAAAAGAGGTTAATCGCAAAAATATGTGTGTTATGTCGTCTATTTTGCTTTTCTTTGTGCAAAATATCAAACAAGTGAATCTGATTATTGAACAAGGAAATTCATCTGCCAAGGTAGCCATATTCGCTAATGGACAACTAAAATCGTCATTTGTTTTCAAACATTTTGATGTTTCGGTTGTTCGTTCTCTTTTTGAAGAGTTTGATCTTGATCAGGGAATATATTCTACGGTTGTAGATGTAGATCCTGAAATTGCAAGCTTTCTTAAAGGTAAGTTGCGTTTTTTTTTGTTGCTTGATGAAAATGTGAAGTTGCCGGTTAAGGTTTCCTATAAGACACCTCAGACATTGGGGAAGGATAGATTGGCTGCTGTTGTGGGAGCCAATTATTTGCAACCGGGGATGGATTTGTTGGTTATTGATGCTGGAACTGCTATTACTTATGAAGTGATTGAGGCTTCAGGTACTTTTGTAGGTGGTAATATCTCTCCGGGGATGTCTACCCGATTTAAAGCGTTGCATGCATTCACTAAGAAATTGCCATTGCTTAACGAACCAGAAGATGTTTTATTTATTGGAAATGATACTGAATCGGCCATACAATCTGGGGTAGTAAATGGTATAATTTTTGAAATGGATGGCTATATAGATTCGTTAAGAATAAAATATCCCTCTCTTTTGGTTTTTTTAACGGGTGGGCATTCTTTTTATTTTGCACGGAAACTAAAAAACGCGAACTTTGCGGACATTAATTTAGTGTTTACAGGATTAAATAGAATCTTAGAATATAATGTTGAAAATTAAAAGTATAATTTTAGTTGCTATCTGTATTCTTTCTCAGATGTCGTTGTTTGCACAAAACAACACAAATTCTCCATATACACGATTTGGATATGGAGAGTTGGCCGATCGTTCGTTCGGGGCTGGGAGAGCTATGGGTGGAATCGGGTATGGGTTGAGATCTTCTAAGCAGATTAATCCTTTAAATCCTGCGTCTTACACGAGTATTGACTCAATGACGTTTATTTTTGATTTTGGAGCTTCTGCCCAATTATCATGGTTTGATGATGGACAGAATAAACAAAATAATTATAATGGAAATATAGAATATCTGGCAATGCAATTCCCCCTTCACAAGAGAGTTGCAATGAGTATTGGAGTTCTTCCATATTCGTATGTGGGATATGATTTCGGAGCATTGAAAAAGGCGGAAGATTCCGACTTGAACTATATAGAAAATTTTGTTGGTACCGGCGGATTAAACGAAGTCTATGCTGGATTGTCTATAGATGTATGGAAGAAGAGACTTTCAGTTGGTGCAAATGTTGGATATTTTTTTGGTAATATAACTCATGAACGTAATTTGTCTTTTTCAAATTCGGAGACATACCCTGTGTATCGAAAACAACGGGTAGATGTAAAGGATATTAAACTTGACTTGGGTTTACAATATACACATCCTGTCGGATTGAAGGAAAGCCTGAACTTCGGATTGGTTTATTCACCATCAAACAAGTTGAATGCAACATCTTACGATATTGAGTCGTTGAATAATGTTGCCAAAGCAGATACAGTTACGGGTCTTGGCTTTGATATTCCCGAGTCTTACGGATTTGGAGTCTCTTATGTCAAGAATAATAAACTGACACTTGGAGCTGATTTCCTTTATCAGACTTGGGATAAAGCTAAATTTTTTGATGAGACAAGTCAGTTTAAGAACAGAATGCGTCTGGCATTAGGTGGAGAGTTTATTCCTGGTTTTGCAGAGAAGAGTTTCTTAAAAAGAGTATCCTATCGAGGTGGTATTCATTATAGTAATTCTTACTTAAATATAAATGGTAACAGCTATAAAGAGTATGGAGCAAGTGTTGGTTTCGGTCTGCCTTTGGTTGATGGACGGTCTATCATTAATCTGTCTTTCGAATATGTAAAGATAAAACCGGAAATAAGCACAATGATTGATGAACAGTATTTAAGGTTTACTGTTAATTATACATTTAACGAACGTTGGTTCTTCAAATGGAAATTGGATTAAGAAATTTTGCTAACATTAATTTAAAGAGATATGAAGATTAGAGTGTTATTGCTTGCTATCGGATGCTCTATAGGAGCATTTGGAGTGTATGCGCAGAAAGGAGTAGATACTGGTACTCAATTTGGATCAGGTGCTGATAGTGCAAGATGCGTTGAGAATATTAGCCTATTTATTCCTTATGCAAAAGCTGGCAACTTTAAAGATGCCTATGAGTTTTGGAAAATCACGTACGATGAATGTCCTGCCGCAACAAAGGATATTTATCTGTACGGAGTGAGAATTGTTGGATGGCAGATCGAAAATGAAAAAGATCCTGCTAAAAAAGCAGCGTTGATTGATAAACTGATGGCTGTGTATGACCAACGTGTGAAGTATTTTGGAGACGACTCCAGATATGGAAAGGATTGGATTGTGTCTCGTAAAGCACAGGATTACATCCAGTATATGGGAGACAAGGCCGATGTAAAGGTTCTTTACGGATGGTTAGGAGAAGTAATTACTGAATTTAAGGAGAAAACAGAAGCATTAGCTGTTTCTTACTTTATGTATTCTTCACACCAGCAATTATTGAAGGATCCTAATTTTAAGGAACAATACATTCAGGATTATCTGAAGTGTTCTGCAATTTTTGATACACAATTGGCTGCTGCAAAAGCTGCTGGTAACGAAAAGGAAATTGGCAACCTTACTACTATGAAGGCTGGTTTGGATAATGGTTTTGCAAATAGTGGTGCTGCTGATTGTGAAACTTTACAAAATATGTTTGCTGCCAAAATTGAAGCCAATAAGACTGATTTAAATTATCTTAAGGAAACAATCTCGTTGTTGAGACGTGTTCGTTGCCAGGAAATTGACGCTTATTTTGCAGCATCTGGTTATGCTCATAAAATTGAACCGACTGCAGAATCTGCAATGGGATTAGGTAAGCAGGCTGTTAAGAATAAGGATTTTGATACAGCTGTTAAGTTCTTTGAGGAATCAGCCAGAATGGAAACAGATCCAAACGTAAAATCTGATATTTACTACATGATTGCTTTAATATCTTTTGATCAGAATAGTTATTCTAAAGCAAGACAGTATTGCATGAAGGCTCTGGATATGAAACCTAATAACGGTGCTCCTTATTTGTTGATTGGTAAAATGTATGCCGCAACAGCTAAGAGTATTTATCCGAACGATGGTGTACTGGCTAGATCAGTATATTATGCAGCAGTAGATAAGTTTGAAAAAGCAAGACAGGTTGATCCTAGTTGTGCAGATGAAGCTAATTCATTAATCGGATCATACAGAGCGCATTTCCCTTCTACTGAAGAAATCTTTATGCATCCTGATTTGGAAAAAGGTCAGACTATAACAATCGGAGGTTGGATTGGAGAACAAACAAGGGTTCGTTAAGACATGATTATACCTCTTTTGAAGTTATTATCAAATAATAAAAACATAACAGCTGCACTCTTTGCAGCTGTTATGTTTATTTTATTATCTACTTCTTGCGGCAAGGAGAATAAGGAGGTGGTTGATGTTTCTTTCGATCCGGAAAAATCGTACACCATGAAGGCCTTGGATATCTCTACGCTTATATCCGATTCCGGAATAACCCGCTACAGGTTAAATACAAAAAAATGGCTTGTTTTTGAGAAAGCGGCCGAACCTCATTGGTATTTCCCGGATGGAGTGTATGTTGAGAAATTTGATACTCTTTTTAGAGCAGAGGCAAGTATAAAAGCTGATACAGCTTATTATTATGACAAGAAAGGCCTTTGGAAACTTCTCGGTAATGTTAAAGTTTCAAGTTTAGCCGGTGAGCGGTTTGAAACGTCACTTCTTTTCTGGGACCAACGAACAGAAAAAGTTTATTCTGATAAATTTATTAGGATTGAACAGGCGGAAAGAGTTATTACTGGAATAGGTTTTGAATCTAATCAGAGTATGACTCTTTATAAAATTTTTAACCCTCAAGGGGTATTTCCGGTTTCAGAATCGCGTGCCGATTCATTGGAGCAGGATACAGTCAAGTAGAATTATAATTCAACATGTTGACCTATATATTCATTTCTCTACTAACGATTGCTTTTTTTTCAGGAATGGAAATTGCTTTCATTTCCTCTAATAAAATTCGTTTTGAACTTGAAAAAAGGAATAAGCGATTTTCCAGTTACATCTTGTCTTTTTTTTATAGAAACCCTTATGAGTTTATCTCTTTAATGCTGGTAGGTTACTATCTTTCTCTTATTGTTTATGTCCTTTTAATTGCCTCATATATTGAATCATCCATTGGTTTATTTGTCGACAACCAGATTCTTTTTATATTTATTCAATCATTTTTTGCAACAATCCTTATTTTAATTGCCGGCGAATTTCTTCCAAAAACAATTTTTAAAACCAACCCAAACCTATACCTGAAGATATTTTCTATTCCACTGGCTGTTTTTTATGTGGTATTGTATCCGGTAACAAAGATTATTACACTCATAACTTTCCTTATTTTAACTGTGTTTAGAATAAAGGATTGGAAGCGGACTGTCAGTAAATCCTTAGGAAAAGTTGATTTGGATTTTTTTATTCAACAGAGTCTGGAAAATTTACAGCAAAAGGCAGAGATCGAGAATGAAGTCAAAATATTTCAAAATGCACTTGACTTCTCAAATGTACGTTTACGCGATTGTATGGTTCCACGAACTGAAATTGTTGCATGTGATAAGCAAACTTCAATTCAAGAGTTGAAAAATAAATTTATAGAAACCGGCTACTCTAAAATACTTGTTTTTAATGATAGTATAGATGGAATTGTTGGTTACATTCATTCGTCTGAATTATTTACTGATATAAAAGACTGGACCACCCGTATAATTTCTGTTCCAATTGTGCCTGAAAATATGACGGCGAATACTCTTATGAAAATGCTGTTGCAAGAAAAACGTAGCATTGCTGTAGTAGTGGATGAATTTGGAGGAACAGCAGGAATCGTAACACTTGAAGATCTTGTAGAAGAGATTTTTGGAGAAATTGAAGATGAGCACGATATGAAATCGCTCATAAGTAAGCAGCTTAGCGAAAAAGAATACCTGGTCTCTGGTAGATTGGAGGTTGATCTGCTAAATGAAAAATTTGATTTGGATTTGCCTGAGTCTGACGATTACCAAACCATTGCAGGGTATATTCTACACAACTATCAAAAGTTTCCGAAGGTAAACGAGATAATCGATATTGGCAGATATAGCATGAAGATTGTGAAAGTAACATCAACTAAAATTGAATTAGTTCGAATTAAAGTGATTGATTAGTGAAAAAAAGTTACGGAATATGCGCGTTAATTACGTT
This sequence comes from Macellibacteroides sp., assembly GCF_050251695.1. Taxonomy (NCBI): domain Bacteria; kingdom Pseudomonadati; phylum Bacteroidota; class Bacteroidia; order Bacteroidales; family Porphyromonadaceae; genus Macellibacteroides; species Macellibacteroides sp. Next base: position 64,246 of record NZ_JBFWMI010000004.1, on the reverse strand, counting down.
TTGTTTGTATCTTCGTGCCCGTTAACTGTAAAATATAAACTTTTTAAATATATAAAGATAAATGGCTACGCTGGAAAAAATTAGAAACAAAGCAGGATTGTTAGTACTCGTAGTGGGGCTGGCATTGTTTGCTTTCATTATTGGTGACTTTTTAAACTCAGGATCTACTTATTTTAGACAATCGCAGGAACGTGTTGCTGAAATTAATGGAGAAGTGATTAAAATTCAGGATTACCAGGCTCGTGTTGACGAAATGACGGAAGTTTATAAAATGCAGTCCGGTAGCACAAGTTTACCTGAAGAATACATGACTCAGATTCGTGAATCTGTCTTTGATGCTATGGTTCGTGAGATCGTCCTTGGAGAAGAATTGTCTGATTTGGGTATTGTAGTTTCGCCCGAAGAGCTGTTTGATATGGTTCAGGGAGAAAATATTTCACCTATGATCCAGCAGATGCAGATGTTTGTAAATCCTGAGACTGGTGCTTTTGATAAACCGGCATTGTTGAATTTCTTGAAAACGATAAATGATCCTAATCTTGCTAATTATCCAGCAGATCAGCAAGCTCAGCTTGCCCAGGCAAAGAATTTCTGGTTGTTTTGGGAAAAGAATATCAAGCAACAGCGTTTGGAACAAAAATATACAACTTTGCTTAGCAAGGCTATTACAGCCAATGTTATTGATGCCAAAGCAACTTTTGACGAAACAGCCGAAAGTTCAGATATTGTGTATGCAATGCAACCCTATGCTTCTGTTGCTGATTCTTTAGTGACAGTATCTGATAGTGAAATTGAAAAATTGTACAATCAACGCAAATCTGTGTATAAGCAGAAAGAGAGCAAATTGATCAAATATATTGCTGTAGACATTCGTCCAAGCAAGCAGGATTATGACAATGCAAGTGCGGAAATTGAAGCAATTAAAGAAGAAGTTATCTCCACAGACCGGATTGCCGATGTTGTAAATGAAAATTCTGAAGTTCCTTATGTGGATGCATTCTTTTCTGCAGCAGCTTTTGATGAGCAGCTAAAACAATTTGCAACAACTGCCGAAGTGGGAACAGTTTATGGCCCCGTTTTCGAAGCTGATAAATACAGATTGTTTAAATTGGTAGATAAGACTGTTGCACCCGATTCGATTAAGGTTAGCCATATCATGATTGCCAATGCCGGTAATGAAGCTGCAGCAACATCTTTGGCAGACAGTTTGATGACAGTTCTTAAGAACGGCGGCAATTTTGCTGAGTTAGCTAAGAATTATTCACAGGATCAATCTGCGCAGAATGGTGGCGAACTTGGATGGTTTACGGAAGTTACAGCTTTAAGAGGTGTAAATGAAGATTTCAAGAAGGCTATTTTCTCAACTCCTGTAAATGGTTATGCATTAGTAAAGTCTTTGTATGGAACACATTTGGTTAGAGTAGACGAGAGAACTGCCAGTGTAACAAAATATAAAGTTGCAGACATTGATATGACAGTTTCTCCCAGTTCAAAAACTTATAGCAATATCTATAATGAATTGAATAAGTATCTGACAGCTAACAGAGATATTAAAAAGATGGATGAAGCTGCTAAAGAAGCAGGATACAATGTACTGTCTGATGTGACTGTCACCGGTGCTGATCAAATGATTGGAACTATCAAAAATTCAAGACAAGTTATTCGTTGGGCATTCCAAAATGATAAAGGTGCCATTTCTGATATTTTTGAATGTGAAGATAAATTTGTTGTTGCAGCAGTTCAGGAATCAATCCCTGAAGGTTATGCTTCTGTAAAAACAGTTGCTCCTGCTTTGAAGGCTGAATTGATTGCTCAGAAGAAAGGCGACAAAATTGCGTCGGATCTTGCTGCTAAGAATATCACTTCACTTGAAGGTTATGCAGAAGCTATGGGATCTAAAATAGACTCAGTTAAGTTTGTTAGCTTCGGTACACGCAGAATTACTGGCATCGGTGTTGAACCAAAAGTGAATGCTGCGGTAGCTTTAGCTCAGGTAGGACAGCTTACACCTCCGGTAAAAGGAAATAACGGTGTTTATGTACTAAAGGTTTATAATAAAACCAAAGATGCAAAAGTATACAACGAAGCAGAACAGATTAAGACAATTGACTCTGCAAATGCATATCGATTCGGATTCCAGGCTGTTCAGTCGTTGGTTAATAAAGCTGAAATCGTAGATAACCGCATTCGTTTCTATTAAAAAAAGTTTTAAGTTACATTATACTACACGGCGGATGTCTTTCTTTGATGAAAGACATCCGCTTTTTTTTTATCTTTGCAGTTTAAAGTATATTAAGAAGGAAGACATGGAAGCAAAAAGAAGATTATTAGGAATGACATTAAATGAACTGAAAGAAGTAGCATCAGAGCTTAATCTTCCAGCCTATGCTTCGAAGCAAATAGCCGATTGGCTGTATAAAAAAAGGATTGTTTCTATCTCTGAAATGACAAACCTGTCTGCAGCAAACAGAAATGCGCTTAGTGAGAAGTATGTTGTTGGGATGACATCTCCTTCGGAGTTTATGAAATCGGTGGATGGCACTATCAAATATTTATTTCAGGTAGGAGTTAATGCCTTTGTAGAATCAGTATATATTCCCGAAGAAGATAGAGCTACATTATGCGTGTCTTCGCAAATAGGTTGTAAAATGAATTGTTCATTTTGCATGACAGGTCGCCAGGGATTTAATGGAAACCTTACTACTTCTGATATAATAAATCAGATTCAATCCATCCCAGAATACGAAAAGCTGACTAATATAGTATTTATGGGTATGGGGGAACCCTTGGATAATGCTGATGAACTATTTAAAGCTCTCGAAATTCTTACATCGTCGTATGGCTACGGCTGGAGTCCAAAACGTATAACAGTATCTACCATCGGGGTTGCAAAAGGTCTGCAACGCTTTCTTAAAGAAAGTGACTGTCATTTGGCTTATAGTCTTCACTCGCCTTTCCCCGATGAACGTTTATCTATCATGCCCGTCGAAAAGGCATTTCCTGCCAAAGAGGTTATAGCTCAGATCAGGCAGTTCGATTTTAGTCATCAGCGAAGGGTTTCCTTCGAATACATTATGTTTGACGGATTAAATGATGACTTGAGACATGCTGAAGGAGTTGCTAAATTAATTGCAGGAATTCCTTGTCGTGTAAATCTTATACGTTTTCATGCCATACCTAATTCGCCCCTCAAAAGCTCTAATACCGAAAATATGAATGCGTTTCGGGATGCCCTTACTAAAAAAGGAATTGTGTGTACAATCCGTTCGTCGAGAGGTGAAGATATATTTGCCGCTTGCGGGATGTTGTCTACAGCAAAAAAAGAGCAAAAGAATTAAATAATGCATGCTTTTTGCAAAAAAAATATATCTTTGTTGAATTAATAAATTAATGCATATGAAAACGATTTCTTTGTTTTTCAGTATGATGTTGCTCGTCATATGTATGGGTGCCTGTGAAGGAGGTCCGGTTGTATCAAAAGCAACAGGTTCACCCGGTGATTTAATTGTTGTGATGGATAAAAGTGCATGGGAGGGACCTGCCGGTATCGCAATAAAAGATTTGCTGTCATCAGATGTTCCAGGCTTGACACAACCTGAGCCGGTAATGGACATATCTTACACAGAGCCCCAAAATTTTGATAGAATGCTACAGATTGTCCGGAATATTATGATTGTTGAGATTAATCCATCCATGTATACGAAAGCAGGGATGAATTATTCGCAGGACAGATGGGCTAAAGGGCAAATTATATTAAAATTACAGGCTCCTGATGCTGCATCTCTTGAGCTATATATAACCAATAATGCTAAATCAATATTAGACTTTTTTGTAAAATCTGAGTTGAACCGTACGATTGAGACCCTGGATAAAACCTACAGCAGCTATACATACAAAAAGGTAAAGGAGATATTTGATGTAGAATTGAAAGCTCCCGAATCAATGAAATTCTATAAAGATACTACAAACTTCTTCTGGGCTTCTAATAATGCAGCGGAAGGCAGACGAGATATGATTATCTACTCGTTTCCTTATACTGACAATAATACATTCACCCCGGAGTATCTGATTGCAAAAAGAGACTCTGTGTTAAAAGCAAATATTCCAGGATCATTTGAAAATTCATATATGACTACCGAAACACGTTTTGGGGGAGTTAGCTTCACACCTATAACTGTAAAAGGAAAATACTGTGCCGAAATACGTGGTTTATGGAAAATGGTAGGCGATATGATGGGAGGCCCATTTGTAAGTCATGCACGTTTGGATGAAGCAAATCAGCGGGTGATCGTTGTTGAAGGATTTGTATATGCACCTGAAAAGGATAAAAGAAATATAATTCGTCAGGTTGAAGCATCTTTGTATACCTTGAAGCTTCCCGGTGAATTTGACCAACCGGATGAAGAGCCGCTTCAAGCCGAATTGAGTAATTAATATAAAAAAGAAATGGAAGAAAGATTGATAAGGGTTGGAATCACGCACGGAGATATAAATGGAATTGGTTACGAGGTTATTTTAAAAACTTTTTCCGATATAAGAATTGCCGATCTTTGTACGCCGATAATATATGGTTCATCAAAAATTGCAGCTTATCATCGCAAAGTCCTCGAGATGCAACCTGTTAATATCAGTGTCATTAATCAGGCTGAAGATGCGGGTGTCAATCGTATAAACATCATCAACTGTGCGGATGAAGAATCGAAAGTAGAATTAGGAAAATCAACGGAAATTGCCGGAGAAGCTGCGTTTAAAGCATTGGAAGCTGCTTGCAATGATTTGAAGAGAGGGGTGATTGATGTTCTTGTAACAGCTCCTATTAACAAACATAATATTCAAAACGATCAATTTCATTTTCCTGGACATACTGAGTATCTTGAAGAGGTGTTCGGAGTGTCTGGCAAGAAGGCTTTGATGATTCTGATGAGCAATAACCTTCGGGTGGCACTTGTAACCGGGCATCTTCCTTTGTCTGAGGTTGTACAGAATATTACCAAAGAGGATATTAAATCTAAATTATCGGTTTTTAACCAATCGTTAAAGCAGGATTTTGGAATCATTAAGCCTAGAATAGCTGTTTTAGCGTTGAATCCTCATGCTGGAGACAATGGGTTGCTTGGAAAAGAAGAGGAAACCATAATTATTCCTGCTATGGAAGAAATGGATAAACAAGGTGTATTATCTTTCGGACCCTATGCAGCAGATGGATTCTTCGGTTCGCAGAATTATGATAAATTTGACGGAGTACTCGCCATGTATCATGATCAGGGATTAGCTCCGTTTAAAGCCCTGGCTATGGAAGAAGGAGTTAACTATACAGCTGGATTACCTATTGTAAGAACATCTCCTGCGCATGGAACAGCTTACGACATAGCAGGCAAGAATATAGCTTCCGAAGATTCATTCAGACAGGCGTTATATACAGCTCTGGATATTTACAGATGCAGAAAATTCTATAAAGAAGCAACTGTAAATCCACTTCGTAAGCAATATTTCGATAAAGGAGGGGATAACGAAAAGCTCGACCTTACAAAAGATGATGCAATAGATAGTATCTGAAAAAAGTCTAATATATATAAAACAGACAGTAAGAATTAATAAAATTACTGTCTGTTTTTATTTTAGTACTTCGTTACAGATATTACCATGCGATTCTAATAGCCGATAGGAGCATGTATTAATTAGCTTTTTTTTAGATAAACTTTTTTTGATAGGAAAAGTTTGTGTAAGTTTGTGCAATAAAACTTAGATAGGATTAGGTATGTTTAAAAATAAAACGATAGTTTACACTTCAGGAACATTTGATATGTTTCATTATAATCACCTTCGTATGATTAACTACGCCAGAAGTCTGGCTGATATTTTAATCGTAGGAGTGAGTACAGATGAACTTGTAATGTCATATAAACCTCAACCGATCATCCCTTTTAACGAACGTCTTCAAATTATTGAAGCTCTTAAAACGCCCGATATTGTGATTCCTCAGCATTCCTTGGATCACAGCGAGATAGTGAAGAAATTAAATATCGATGCTTTTGTTGTAGGCGACGACTGGTTTGGGAAATATGATTATTTAGAAGAACTTGGTGTAAAGGTTTTTTATTTTCCATATGGTACAGGAGTTTCTTCATCCAATCTAAAAAAGACGATTCACGATAGCTACGAGGCAAACCTTCATTCTCAGCAAAAAGCGAAACCTGTAACGGTTAAGCATGAAACAGAATAAATATGGATAAATATGTTCTTATTACCGGGGGGACCAAAGGTATCGGTAAGGCAGTTGCTTTATGTTTGGCAGCCTCGGGATACGATTTGATTTTAACATATTCTTCAGACACTCACACTGCCGAAGAAACTAGACGGGAGCTTCTTCAGAATAATGATGTTGACGTTCGTATTTTGAAAGCCGACATTACCAATATCAAGTCTATTTCTGCAATCGATGCCTATCTTGAAGAACAGTCCCTTGAGTTGTATTCAGTGGTTTTTAACGCCGGACTTACTTGTCGTGAATCTTTTGAACAAGTGTCTTATGCTGCGTGGGAAGAGGTTTTTTTTGCAAATGTTCACTTTCCGGTCTTTTTAATGCAACGCATCATTACCAAAATGGCTAAAGGTGGTTCCGTAGTATTTACGGGATCGTTGATGGGTATCGAGCCCCATTCGGTTTCGTTAGCCTACGGAGTATCGAAGTCGGCAGTACATGCCTTGGTGAAAAATATGGTGAAAGTTTTTGTACCGTACGAAATCAGGGTAAATGCTGTTGCTCCGGGTTTTGTAGATACCGAATGGCAGCTAACTAAACCGGAAGAAATTCGTAGAAACATAGAAAGAAAAGTATCCCTTGGTCGTTTTTGCAAACCAGAAGAATTGGCCGAGGTATATAAAATGTTGATTGAAAATAATTATTTTAATGGAGAGGTAGTTGTCGTTGATGGCGGCTATTCTTATAAATAAACTCTGAATGAACGATATAAATAAAAAAGAGTACGAAGCATCGTTAAAGTCAATCGAAACAGAAAATAAAATAGACAGAATATTCTATCGTCCCATAGGCTTCAAAATAGCTTGTTTGCTTCGAAATACCGGTATTACACCCAATATGGTTACGATATTATCCATATTTGTGGGGATAGGAGCGGGTTACTTATTTTATTTCGGAGCTCTTTATTATACGATTTTAGGAATTTTATTATTGATTTTTGCTAATATATTAGATTGTGTAGACGGTCAGCTAGCTCGTCTTACTGGCATTAAATCTGAAATAGGTCGTATCTTAGATGGTTTTGCGGGAGATCTTTGGTTTACTTCTATTTATGTAGGTTTTGCCTTGCGGTTGATGGCTGAGCACGGTACCCCATGGTTTTTTGCTTTAGCTGTTTTATCAGGTATGTCCCATCTTGTACAGGCAAATATAACAGATTACTATAAAACATTGCATCTGTTTTTTCTAAGTAAAGAAAAAGGAGCAGAGTTTCAGACTTATAGTCAGGTTAATGCCAGCTATCTTGCGATGAAGCCCGGTGTAAACAAATTTTTCTTTTTCTTTTACAGAGGATACACAAAGATGCAGGAAAAGGTAACACCTGTCTTACAACAGATGCTTAGCAGCCTCAAAGACAAGTATAAAGAGGATATCCCCGAAGATATTCGATTGGCTTTCAGAAAGAAAAGCCGGAATTTGATGCGTTATATCGACTTGCTTACCTTTAATGGTCGTACAATTGTGATGTTTATTATTGTGCTGACTGGTGAAGTTTGGGCCTACTTTTTATATGAAATTATAGTACTGAACATAGTCTTGTTTATTTCCATCAAAAAGCACGAAAAGATGTGCAAATCTTTTCTATAATAATCTTTTTGCATGAAAAATAAGAGTAATGTAATTCGTAATATATTCTTTGCCCTGGGAGTTTTGGTTATTTTCATAATGGTCCACTCACTGGGCTTTGATGTAATTTATGAAAATCTAAAAAATACCGGTTGGTGGTTCTTCGCAATTGTAGGAATATGGATTGTGGTATATGCTGTAAATGCCATTTCTTTTCACATAATTATTCGAGATGGGAGTGAGGAAACCAAGCAGATAAAATTTCTTCGAACCCTCAAAATTGTAATAAGCGGGTATGCTATCAATTACACTACCCCTATGGGATTATTAGGAGGAGAGCCTTATCGGATTTTAGAGCTTAAGCCTGCACTTGGTACTAAAAAGGCAACATCATCGGTATTGCTTTACGCAATGATGCATTTTGTTTCTCATTTCATTCTTTGGCTTTTGTGTGTTCCGTTATTAATGATTACGGTAAAGCATATAAGTCTGGGGGTTGAAATTGTTTTGTGGTCGGTTCTTGTTGGTTCGGTAGCTTTGATTTATTGGTCGTTTAAAGTGTATCGGAAGGGTGTAATCGGTCGCCTGCTTGCACTTGGAGCGTGCATACCCTTTGTAAAGAAGCGTATTAAAGAATATTCTTTAAAAAATAAAGAACATGTTGAAGAGATGGATCAACTTATTGCCCATCTTTACAATAATAGAAAAAAAGCATTTTATGCATCTTTAGGCGCAGAGCTCTGCGCACGTTTTATTGCTTGTATGGAGGTGTTTATAATGATATATTCAATAGGATACGAGATAACCTACATACAGTGTGTGGTTATTGTAGGATTTGCATCGCTGTTTGCGAACCTGTTATTCTTTTCCCCGATGCAATTGGGTACACGAGAGGGGGGATATGCATTGGCTCTCTCTTCATTGTCCATTACATCTGGAATAGGAGTATATGTTAGTTTATGCACGCGTGTAAGAGAACTATTCTGGATTGCAGTTGGCATAGCAATTATGAAATATAAATCATTGAAATAAGATATGAAAAAAAGTGTAGTCGATTTATCTGATTTGCAGGAGATTGCCCCTTTTTTTAAAACTAAATTCGGGATTTTTCTTGGAAAAAAAATAATAAAATGGCTTGGTATCAAGAAGGTTAATGATATCCATGCCAAACATTGTCACTTAAGAGGTGCTGATTTTACGACAGCTTTGTTACATGATCCTCTGATGGATATAAAATATAACGTTCATAATGCGGAGTTATTGGATACTTTGCCGGAAGGGGCTTTTATAACTATCTCAAATCATCCTTTCGGACACATTGACGGGATTATGCTGATTGATATCTTTGCCGCACGCAGAAGCGATTTTGCGGTGATGGTAAACGGTGTACTTACCAAAATAGGGGCAATGGAAGATAATTTTATATCTGTACAACCCGATTCAAAAAACAGAGGTGCCAATGTAGCCAATGTTAACGGAGTACGTACATCTCTGGAAAGGCTTAAGTCCGGGCATCCCATGGGGTTTTTCCCTGCAGGTGCAATCTCTTTTTATAATAAAGAGAAAAAACGGGTAATGGACTTAGACTGGACTTTAAGCGTAATCCGTTTAATACGGAAAGGTAATGTTCCTGTTTATCCGGTATTCTTTGACGGATTAAACTCTTCGTTTTTTTATTGGCTTGGCAGAATCAGCTGGAAAATAAGAACCTTACGTATTCCTATTGAAGCATTTAATAAGCATGGGAAAGTGATGGACGTTTATATAGGAGCACCTATATCGGTTGAAGAACAAAACAGCTATACCTCGGACGAAGAATTTGCCAAATTTTTGTACGAGAAAACCTATGCCTTAAAAAAATGATTTAACATCAAATCATCCTCAGTCAAATAGCAGATTATTCGATAATCATTTGTAATTTTGGCATTATAACTGAGTTTTACAGCTAATATAAAAGATAAATGAAGGTAGATTTGCAGCAAATAAAACAGCGCTTTGGTATAATAGGCAATAATACGGCCTTGAACCGGGCGATTGATATAGCATTACAAGTGGCTCCGACAGATTTATCTGTTCTGATTACAGGAGAAAGTGGTGTGGGGAAAGAGACTTTCCCACAGATTATACATCAAAATAGTCCCCGTAAACATGGACAGTATATTGCTGTGAATTGTGGTGCAATTCCTGCAGGAACAATCGATTCTGAGCTTTTCGGACACGAAAAGGGATCCTTTACGGATGCCCGTTCCGAGCGTAAAGGGTATTTTGAAGTGGCCGATGGCGGTACACTTTTTCTGGATGAAGTAGGAGAGTTACCGCTTCAGACCCAAGCATATTTGTTACGCGTGTTAGAATCGGGCGAATTTATGAGGGTAGGTTCTTCCAAAGTTCAAAAAACGAATGTAAGAATTGTTGCTGCAACGAATGTAAACCTGGCTCAAGCCGTATCTCAGGGAAAATTTCGTGAAGACTTGTATTATAGATTGAACACAATTCCTATCCAGATACCCCCATTGCGCGAACGATCTGAAGATATCCTTCTTCTTTTTAGAAAGTTTGCCAGCGACTGTGCCGAGAAGTATAGAATGCCCTCCATCCGTTTAGACGATGATGCACGTATGTTGCTTATTAATTACCGTTGGCCGGGGAACGTACGTGAATTGAAGAATATCACCGAAAGGATTTCTGTAATTGAGGAGAACCGGGATATTTCAGCCGAAGTACTTAGGTTATATCTTCCCAATGTGGAAATGGAGAAATTCCCTGTTTTGGTAAAGCATGAAGCCGAACAAAAGGTTTTTAACAGTGAAAGAGAAATTCTGTATCAGGTTCTTTTCGATATGAAGAAAGATGTTACGGAGCTTAAAAAATTAGTTCACGAAATAATGAATGGAGGTGTACAGCTTCCGGTTGTGGATGAACCAAGTTATGTACAACCTCATTCCATCCATTCTATGCCTTCTATTCAGGATGCCGAGCCGTACGAAGAAGAAACATTATCACTTGAAGAGGTGGAAAAAGAGATGATACGCAAAGCTTTGGAGAAGCACAACGGACGACGTAAGAATGCCGCGGCAGATCTTAAGATTTCGGAACGAACCCTGTATAGGAAAATTAAAGAATATAATCTCGAATAGTATGTTGCTAAAATATAAAGTCGCAGTAGTCTGTTTTTTTATCATCCTTTTTACTGCCTGTTCAATTTCCTATAAGTTTAACGGAGCTTCGATAGACTATTCAAAAGTAAAGACGATAACTATTAAGGATTTTCCTAATCAGGCATCGTTTGTTCCTTATCCACCCCTTGCACAGGTTTTTACGGAAGGGATGAAAGATATATATGTACGTCAGACACGTTTATCGCTTGCTCCCGCTAACGGCGATTTGGAACTTGAGGGCGAAATTATCAGTTGCGACCTTACACCTATGGCTGTTAAAGAGGATGCCTATTCATCCAGAACAAAGCTTACGCTAACAGTAAGAGTAAGATACACGAACAGAACCAAACCTGATGAAGATTTTGAACAGACTTTCTCTGCTTACAGAGAGTTTGATAGCAACGACATGCTTCAAAATGTACAGGAAACCCTGTTTAAGGAAATAAATGAGGAGCTTGCCGATCAAATTTATAATGCAACCGTAGCTAACTGGTAACTATGACGAGCGACAGACTATACGAGCTGATGCAAAAGCCGGAAGAGCTTTCGCCTGAAACATTGCCCGAACTGAGGCAGCTTATGGAAGATTTTCCCTATTTCCATACAGTGAAGCTTTTGTACTTAAAAAATATGGCCATGATAAATGATATCCGGTTTGCATCTGAGCTTAAACGGTTGGCAATTGGTATTCCAGACCGAAAAAAGCTGTTTATGTTTCTGGAAGGTTCAAATTATGGCTTGCAGATGTTTGGAGAAAATAAACCGTCAAAACCGTCATCGGATACTTTTTCTTTGATTGATGCGTTTTTATCTTCAAAGGAAGCAGATACGGAAGCCGTGGCCGAAGCTTCTTTGATCTTCCAACCTTCTGTTTCGTCCGATTATATCTATTGGTCGTTGGCCGAAAAGGGGGCAGAAGCGGAGACATCTAACACAAACCAGCTTCAGCATCATGAGCTAATTGATACGTTTATTTCCAAAGACGAGAAAAGAGAAACCGGATTTACCATATCAGACGGACTATTAGATAGTAACAGAGATAAACCCTTGTCTAAACCAAGCGAGGAAAATATGTCGGCCGGCATCGACGATTCCTATTTTACAGAGACATTGGCACGGATTTACATCAAACAAAGAAGATATGAGAAAGCTATGCAAATAATTCAAAATTTAAGTTTGAAATATCCGGAAAAAAATGTTTACTTTGCAGACCAGATTAAATTTCTTGAAAAGTTGATTATTAACACTAAAAAATAAAACTAAGATGTACGTATTTATTTCTATCTTAATCTTGATCGCGTCCATACTATTAATTCTGATCGTACTCGTACAGAACTCAAAAGGAGGAGGTTTGGCATCAGGATTCTCTTCTTCTAACCAGATTATGGGTGTAAGAAAAACAACCGATTTTCTTGAAAAAGCTACATGGGGTCTGGCTGGATTTGTAATTGTTTTGAGTATTGTAATCACAGCATTTATTCCCAGAGATCAGCACGCTTCACAATCTGAAATCAACCAGCAGGTAAACGAAGCAGTAACTATCGATCCTAATACAATTGCTCCTGATTTCGGAACAGCTCAACAGCCAGCAACAGCTCCTGAAGCTACTCCTGAAGAAGAAGCTCCAAAAAAATAAGAGAATTTACTATTCTTTCAAAAAGGCATTCCCTGTGTGGAGTGCCTTTTTTTTATCTTTGTAACTATATTCTCAATTCTATATCATGAAAAGACTATTATTGATTTTATTCGTTGGATGCCTTTCTGTTGCTGCTTTTGCCCAAAAGCCTGCCATGATGTTTGGCGATACATCCCGTATCGGGGTCCCTTATTCAAAAGATCCTCATGTGGTTAATTTTAAGGGGAACTATCTTATGTATTATTCGATACCGCCACTAAAGGGCGATCCGTCGTCCGGATGGAACATAGGTATAGCCCGTAGCAAAGATCTGAACAATTGGACCAAGGTGGGAGAAATCACTCCGGCACCCGGAGCCGATTACGAAAAGAAGGGTCTGTGTGCTCCAGGGGCTTTAGTAAAGGATGGAAAGGTGCATCTGTTTTACCAGACGTATGGAAATGGGAAAGATGATGCAATCTGCCACGCAGTATCGCAGGATGGAATTCATTTTGAAAGGAATCCTACGAATCCTATTTTCCGGCCGACTGGCGACTGGAATTGCGGACGGGCAATCGATGCCGAAGTATTCGAGTTTAAAGGTCGTTATTTCCTGTATTTTGCAACACGAGATAAGGAGTATCAGATCCAGATGCAAGGGGTTGCTACAGCACCTGTTAACTCAGACTTCAGCCGTGAGGATTGGGTGCAGGCAGCCGACTCTTCTATTTTATATCCAAAATATCCCTGGGAAGGAAAATGTATTGAAGGTGCTTCTATTGCCCAAAAAGGAGATAAGCTATACATGTTCTATGCCGGTTCTTACAATAATGCTCCGCAGCAGATCGGTGTGGCTGAGAGTACGGACGGGATTGTATGGAAACGATTAAGCGATGAACCGTTTGTAAGAAACGGAAAACCCGGAGAGTGGAACTCCAGCGAATCGGGGCATCCGCATATCTTTACTGATGCTGACGGTCGTACTTATCTGTTTTATCAGGGTAACAACGATAATGGTAAAACCTGGTATATAACACAAAATGAGGTGATGTGGAGGGATGGAAAGCCCGGCTTGCAATAGATTAAACCCAAAGTATACGATAAACTATCCATTTTATAATAGACAACTATTCGCTAGGCAGCTGTTTAACTTGCAGTAGGCAGCTGTCAACTGCAAGTTATCCATATGTTAAACTTACAGTATGCAGCTGGCTACTGAATAATATATAACTGGCAAAATGAATAATCTATGTATAGAAGAGGTTAAAATACGTAAGGGAACAGGTTCGTGATTGGAGGAGTAATTCTTTGTTTTGTGCACGATTCGTATCCACTTGCTTGTTTCTAATAAAAAAAGAAGTACCTTTGCCTCTAATTATCATAGGGGGGTGCCTTAATAGTACGGGCTGAGATCATACCCATAACCTGATCCAGGTAATGCTGGCGTAGGGAGGAGAAGGAAAGTCCCCTTTCCGTTTTACTATTTAATTTATTAGAAATGAGAAAAGCGTTTTTATTGCTTGCCGGCACTTGTATTGCCGGTATCTATTCATTTGCACAAGAAAAACAGGATAGTCTGCGATTGATTAACCTGCAGGAGGTGCAAGTTGTTTCTACACGTGCCGGAGTAAATATTCCGGTTGCATACACTAACATTGGTAAAGAAGAGATTAAAAAACAAAACTTCGGTCAAGACATTCCGTTTCTTCTAACACTTTCTCCATCGGTGGTTGCGACTTCGGACGCAGGTGCCGGCATCGGTTATACCAACTTCCGTATCAGGGGAACCGATGCAACACGTATCAATGTTACTACCAACGGCATTCCGTTGAACGATTCCGAATCGCATGGCGTATTCTGGGTTAATATGCCGGATATTGCCTCTTCTCTGGAAGACCTTCAGGTACAGCGGGGAGTCGGTACCTCTACCAATGGAGCAGGAGCATTTGGTGCAAGTATCAATATGAAGACGGAGAATTTGTCCAACAAGGCATACGGTGAATTATCTGGAACTTACGGTGCTTTTAATACGACTAAGGCTCAGGTGAAGATGGGAACAGGACTTCTTAACAAGCATTGGGCGTTTGATGCCCGGATTTCGGGAATCAATTCGGATGGATTTATCGACAGGGCTTCTACAGATTTAAAATCCTATTTTGCTCAGGCTGGGTATTATGGGGCAAATACCGTATTGAAATTCATCACCTTCAGAGGGGAAGAAAAGACGTATCATGCCTGGGACGGAGTACCTAAAGACAAACTGGAGACAGATCGTACCTATAATCCCAGCGGATATATGGGTGACGACGCAAAAGGGAATCCGATGTATTACGAAAATCAGACCGACAATTACAAACAGACGCATTATCAGTTTTTGCTCACCCATACATTTTCTCCATCACTCACACTGAATGCCGGACTGCATTATACGCGTGGTAAAGGATATTATGAAGAGTATAAAACCGATCGTAAACTTCTGGAATATGGTCTTATTCCTTTTGAATATGGAAATGAGACGGTGAAGAAAAGTGACTTAGTGCGCCAAAAGTGGCTTGACAACCATTTTGGAGGTGGAGTTGTATCCTTAAACTACAAGAAGAATCGTTGGGATCTTACCTTCGGAGGGGCCGCCAACAGATACGACGGAGATCACTTTGGGAAAGTTATCTGGGTGAAGAATTACATAGGTAATTTATCGCCCGATCATACATTCTACGAAAGTAACGGAACAAAAACCGATGCCAACGTGTACCTGAAGGCTACTTATTCTATTACAGAGGGACTAACTGCTTATGGAGATATACAATATAGATTTATTGATTACTCCATTGATGGACAGAATGACACCTGGGATTGGATTAACGGAGAGATGCAAAAATTGGATGTAAATAAGAATTTTAATTTCTTCAATCCCAAAGCCGGACTGCATTACCAGATTAATCAAAACCAGAAAGTGTTTGCTTCTGCAGCAATCGCTCACCGCGAGCCTGCCCGAAACAACTATACGGATGCCTCATTCAACGAAAAACCCAAAGCCGAGCGGATGATTGATTACGAAGCCGGCTATAACTTCAGTACATCTTTGTATTCGTTCGGAGCCAATCTGTACTATATGAAATACAAAGATCAGTTGGTACTTACAGGCAAGGTAAACGAAATAGGGGAGATGCTTACATCCAACATTCCCGATAGCTACCGTGCCGGTATTGAACTGATGGCTGCTGCACAGCTTACTTCCTGGCTGCGATGGGATGTAAATGCAACGTTTAGCAAAAATAAGGTTAAAAACTATACAGAATTTGTAGATTTGTACGACGAAAACTGGGATTGGGCAAGTCAGGTTGAAAACAAGCTTGGAACAACAACGCTTGCTTTTTCGCCATCGGTGGTTGCCAATAGCATGCTTTCTGCCAGTTATAAAGGATGGAGTGCCGGTTTGCAGTCTAATTACGTAGGAAAACAGTATATAGACAATACGTCGAGCAATGACAGGGCTTTGGATGCTTACTTTGTGAATAATCTTCGTTTAGGTTATACGTTTTCACTGAAAGGATTAAAATCGGCTTCGGTCAACTTGTTGGTGAATAATTTGTTTAATGAAGAGTATGAAAGCAATGCATGGGTATATTCCTATTACCAGCAACCGGATGTTTCGGCCGGTACCCGCGACAGGTATGCCGACTTTGGCTATTTCCCGCAGGCTGGAACGCATGTGTTAGCGAATCTTACACTTCGATTTTAAATAAGAAACAATGGAATATATCGAAATTGCAGGTGCTGTAATCGGACTGCTCTATCTCTATCTTGAATACAGGGCGAGCGTATACTTGTGGCCGGTGGGTGTTATTATGCCGCTGTTCTACATTTATATTTTCTTTGTTTCCAGATTCTATGCAGACATGGGTATCAATATCTATTATCTGTTTGCCAGCATTTACGGATGGATCCGGTGGAATAAATCTGCCTCGCAAGTGCAGAGTCTGACTATATCACATATGCCGTTCAGATATTGGAGCGTTGCCTTACCTGCATTATCCATACTTTTCGCCGGTATAGCCTGGATTTTGATTCGCTTTACCGATAGTCCGGTTCCTTTTGGCGACAGCTTCACTACAGCCCTCAGTATTGTGGCGATGTGGATGCTTGCCAATAAGTATATAGAGCAATGGGGACTGTGGATTGTAGTTAATGTTGTATCATGCGCGCTCTATGCCTGGAAAGGATTGTACCCAACCGCCTTGTTGTACGTTGTCTATTCCATTGTTCCGGTATTTGGTTATTTTAAGTGGAAACAGCTGATGCTGTCAGAACAGAAAGAGACGGTCAGGAATTAAGATTTCAACCCCGATTATATAGGTTTGTTTCCACTTTATTTGAATTGAAAATTGTTTAACATTGTATAAAATGAATTATTATCCTCTGCGAGCTACCGGTTATCTGCCTGAAACACTGATTCTGGCCAACGGAAGTTTTCCAAAACATCCACTTTTGCTGGATTGGTTGAAAAGATGTGACTATATTGTCTGCTGTGATGGAGCAGCCGACGATTTATTGCAACGGGGCATTAAACCGGTGGCAATCGTAGGGGATTGCGATTCATTGTCGGCATCCTCCCGATCGGAGTTTGCCGCAATATTGCATCCCGACAGCGATCAGGAAACCAACGACCTGACCAAGTCTGTCCGCTTCTGTCTGGCACAAGGACGGAGTAATCTTACTATCATCGGGGCTACCGGAAAAAGAGAAGATCATACCTTAGGTAACATTAGCCTGCTAACCGATTACATGGCAGATGCCCATATCGAAATGTTTACAGATTACGGAGTGTTTACGCCTATTTGTACCGAAAGCTCGTTCCAAAGTTTTGCGGGTCAACAGGTCTCTCTGTTTGCAATGGATGCCGGCGAACTTACAGTAAGCAACCTTAAATATCCGGTTGTGCGTAAAAGTCTGCATAGTTGGTGGCAGGGAACACTGAATGAAAGTCTGGGTAACGAGTTCCGGATACACCCTTCGGGATCTGTAATTGTATTTAGGGTATACTAACTATATATCGCTAACCCGGATAAACAATTTCGGACATTTTTTCGTTTTACAACTATAAGTAACAAATAACAAAAAAAGATGTCAGAATTATTTACTCCCCTAAGAATTGGTAGTTTAGAATTAAGAAACAGAATTGCGATTTCTCCTATGTGTCAGTATTCGGCCGAAGATGGATTGGCCGGCGACTGGCATTTTGTTCATTACGGCAGCAGGGCTGTTGGCGGTGCGGGACTGATCTGCCTGGAGGCTACAGC
>NZ_JBFWMI010000004.1:0-46245 GCF_050251695.1 Macellibacteroides sp. | reverse complement strand
ACAGAATTGCGATTTCTCCTATGTGTCAGTATTCGGCCGAAGATGGATTGGCCGGCGACTGGCATTTTGTTCATTACGGCAGCAGGGCTGTTGGCGGTGCGGGACTGATCTGCCTGGAGGCTACAGCAGTCTCTCCCGAAGGAAGAATATCCCCCAAAGATTTAGGTATTTGGTCCGACCACCAGATTGAACCTTTACAGCGAATAACGACATTTATACATGGTCAGGGTAGTGTGGCAGCAATTCAGCTTGCTCATGCCGGACGTAAAGCTTCGCATAGTGATCCGGGGAATGGTGATTGTCAGTTGCATCCGTCTCAAGGTGGATGGATAACCGTTGCGCCCAGTCCCATTCCATTTACCGAAGGCGAATCGATTCCTCAGGCATTGGACACCGAAGGTATCGACAAAGTAAAATCCGATTTTAAATTGGCTGCAGTCAGAGCCTTGAAAGCCGGTTTTAAGGTAATAGAGATACACGCGGCTCATGGATATCTTTTACACCAGTTTTTATCTCCCCTCAGTAACGAACGTTCCGATGCGTATGGAGGTTCCTTCGAAAACCGAAGCCGCTTGCTTATGGAAGTAGTACGCGAAGTACAGTCTGTTTGCCCGGATGGATATCCGTTGTTTGTGAGGTTGTCTGCAACCGACTGGACCGAAGGGGGATGGGACATAGAAGAAACGGTGCGCTTGTCGGCACAACTAAAAGAGGCCGGAGTTTGTCTGATCGATTGCAGCACAGGAGGAAACGTGTCCGGAGCCCGTATACCCGTTGCCCCCGGTTACCAGGTACACTATGCAGCCCGGATCAGAAAGGAGGCAGGTATTGCTACCGGTGCAGTAGGTATGATAACCAATGCTGCTCAGGCCGAAGAAATTTTACAACAAGGCAAGGCCGATCTTATTTTTATAGGCCGGCAGTCGCTCCGCGATCCATATTTTCCCCTGCATGCAGCTAAGGAGTCGGGCGACGAGGTATTGTATCCATATCAATATGCACGTGCTAAGTAAGTCGTGAACTTTCATTATATTTGTATCATTACAACAATCATAAACTAGTTAATATGAAAAGGTATTTGCTTATCCTGCTTACAATCTGTGCATTTGTCTCCTGCGCCAAAAAGGAGGAGGGTTTTGTTATTAACGGCGAATTAGCCAACACATCCGAAGGGATGATCTATTTAAAATCGTTCCGTAATAAAATGTTTTTCAATGTAGACTCAACCCAGATCGTAAATGGAAAGTTTACGTTTAAAGGGAAAGTGGACATGCCTTCTCTGTATGGATTACAGACAGAGGATATGCAGTATCCTATTCAATTCTTTGTGGAGAATGCAACTATGACGGTTAAAATAGCAGACGACCTGGATGCTGTAACAATTACAAACTCTCCTGCAAACGATTTGTATCTGGGTAATGCCGAAGCAGTGCTTGAAGATAATTATAACATTGATAGTCTGGTTACTGCTAATACGACTTCGCCTGTAGCAGCATTTTTCTTGTATCGCTACTTTACCTATCGTGTTCCGCTGGATCAGCTTAAAACGATCCGTGCTAAATTCGCTCCGGAGCTTAACGCTACACCCTATCTGCAGGATCTTGATAAAATTATCGCCACCCTGGAGAATATTCAAATAGGTAAGGTTGCTCCGGAATTTGCGCTTCCTGACACAGCCGGTGTGTCTGTTTCGCTCTCTTCTTTCCGTGGTAAATATGTGCTGCTCGACTTCTGGGCTTCCTGGTGTCCTCCATGCCGTAGGGAAAATCCCAATGTAGTGGCTACTTACAACCGCTTTAAAGATAAAAACTTTACGGTGGTGGGTATTTCTCTGGATGAAGATAAATCAAAATGGTTGCAAGCCATCGGCGACGATAACCTTACCTGGACACATCTGTCTGATCTCAAATATTGGGATTCCGAAGTGGCAGAGCTTTATGGTGTAAGAGCTATTCCATCCAATGTTCTGTTGGACCCGGAAGGTGTAATTATTGCTAAGGATATCCGCGAAGAGGCATTGCCTGCAACGTTGGAGAAGCTATTAAAATAAACTACCTATGAAAAGAAAACTTTTGTTGACCTTAATGGCATGTATCGGATTGCTAGTCTACGCAGGCGAATCAGATCCGTTTGAGGCTTCGGTTCGTACCGCAGTTGAAAGGCAATTACAACAATATCCTAAATCTACGCTGAAAGATCTGTATAAGAATTTCTTTCAAGATATTTATGGCCCCGGGCACCTTGTCAACGACACGGCTTCGTCCGGGGCTTATCTGCGTAAGGAACTTGCGGGAATGCGTCATTCTTCTGGAGCGATCTGTGAGCCAACCGGAAGAGAAGGTAACTTCTACCGGGTCAATCTTTCTGTAATCAAGGAGAATCAAATAGGTTATGAGACCTTTTTCGATGCTTTTGTGCGCAGTGTAAATGGTATCAAACCTATGCCTGTAAGGGAATGGGCTGTACAATGGGAGCAGATTCAGAAGGTAATTGATAAAATGAATCTGCAGCTCGACGATTATGAAGCCGACAAGCTCTTTATCCGGTCAAACCTGGATAAAGGCGAGTTTGTTGGTCACCACAGTAAGGCTTTCGAAGTCAATTATACCCCTCATTACAGAATAATCAGTAAAGAGGTTTTTGAAAAAGAATTTCTTCCGTTGCTTCGTAATAGCAACAAGCCTTACATCGTGGCATACGTAACATCGTGGTCGGCTAGTGTACCCGATACACGGTATGTGACTCATATCAACTATGCTTTTGGTCATGTAAATGAGCGGTTCGATGGATTGAAAATTGACAATGAAAGCCGACTTACGGAGATTGCCCAACTTAAAAGGTATTCTCCAACATTGAAAGTGCTTCTGTCTGTGGGTGGATGGGGTAGCGGCCGGTTTAGTGAAATGGCTGCTAACGAAACAACTCGTAATCTATTTGCGGCAGATTGTAAACGGGTGGTCGATCAGTTTAATCTGGATGGCATTGATATCGACTGGGAGTACCCAACCAGCTCGGCAGCAGGAATCTCGTCGTCGCCCGGGGATAAGGAGAATTTCACCTTATTGATGACATCCATCCGCCGGGCAATCGGTGCCGACCGGTTGCTAACGCTGGCTTCGGTTGCTACAGCTAATTATATTGATTTTAAAGCCATTGAGCCTGTGGTTGATTTTGTTAATATAATGACATACGATATGGGCAGACCTCCGGTACATCATGCGCCGCTATATCGCTCGCATCTGGTACGTGGCTTGTCGGTTCACGAATGTGTAGAGGCATATGTGCAGGCAGGTATGCCTCTTACTAAATTAACTATGGGAATCCCTTTCTATGGACATGGCAAAGAATATCTTCCCGATTTTATTGACTATAAAGATATTATGAATCTGGAGGGTTATGGCTGGCGCTGGGATGATAAGGCGCTGGTTCCCTACATCACCAATGATAGAGGGCGCATTGTTTGTACATACGAAGATCCGAGATCTATAGCTGTTAAATGTAGCTATATTCTTGAAAAGGGAATGTTGGGTGCCATGTATTGGGAATACGATGGCGACGATACGACAGGAACTTTGCGGAAAGCTGTTTTTGAAGGCGTAAGAAAATAAAATGTAAAGAGCATCTTGATGCTACTTACGATGTTTAATAGAAAAAGAAAGAGGCAGTTTCGTGGTTGAACTGCCTCTTTCTTTTATTCGTATAGTTGAACATTTATTTATACTTAAGCCATTTGATCATCTCTTTAATGGTTGGTTTTTTACCATACATCAGGATTCCTACTCTGTAAATTTTGGCAGAGAACCATATAATGCCGATAAATGTAATATAAAGCAATCCAATTGATAGAAGCTTTTCCCACAAAGGAATCTCAAAGGGTAGCCGAATCATCATTACAATGGGAGAGGTGAAAGGAATTATAGAACACCAGAAGGCTAATGGTCCGTCCGGATTTTCCATACTATAAATTCCTGCGTAGAGCGAAAACATCATGAATACCATAATGGGAGTCATAAACTGTTGCGTGTCTTCCTGACTATCAACTGCAGAACCTATGGCTGCAAATACAGATGCATACAACATATAACCGCCAATAAAATAGATAACAAAGAAAAAGCCAATTTCTGCCCAGTTGATCGTCTGAAGCATTCCAAGTATTTTAACAGCTGGCTCCTGAGATGCTTCAGCCATCCCCGGCATCGTTCCGTTAGCACTCATCATAGCTCCTTGTTGCATCATTTGAGCATCTACAGTCCCCCCCATAAAGAGAAATTGACCGCCCATAATCAATGTCAGAGTAAGAATGGCCCATAAAAGCATTTGAGTGAGCCCAACGAATCCGATTCCTATTATTTTACCCATCATGAGTTGAAACGGACGAACCGACGAAACCATCAATTCTACAATGCGGTTGGTTTTTTCTTCCATTACTCCTTGCATCACCATGGCCCCATAAACCATAATAAACATGTACGAAATAACGGTGAATAACATACCAACTATTGATGCAACCAAAGCGGAAGATTCACTTTCGCCTCCATCTTCACTCCATTTAATCGTGTTGATTTCAAACTTGATCTGACTCTCTTTAATAATCTCTTTCAGGTTTGGAATATTATAGGTGGCCATCTTGGCATTTTCAAGGTACCTGCTTAAGGTTTGATTAACGATCCTGCTAAGCTCTCCCGGAATCTGTTTTTCGGAATATAAAGTGGCCGCTTTAGGATTTTCCAATAAATTGTCTGATATGCTTAAAATTGCAAAAACAGATTTGTCATCAGATGATTTATATTTTTCCAAAGACTCGGTACCTGCTATGAATTTATAATTATCCGTATTTTCGAATAAGGGTGCATACACACCTGTACGATCCAAAATTACTACATTCTTAACTTCATCTCCTTTGATAGATGAAAGCCAGAGGGGGACAAATATAAGGGCTGAAAACAATATCGGAGTAAGAAACGTGAGGATGAGGAACGATTTTTTACTTACCCTGTTCAGATATTCTCTTTTGATGATTATTCCTATTTTACTCATATTTGTGGTTTGTTTTTACCTGCAACGGTATTAATAAAAATTTCATTCATAGAAGGTAGCTCTTCTGTAAATGCAATGATTTCATTCTGCTTCAATATAGACATAAGCAGCTCAGCGTTGCTTACATCATTGCTTTTACGAAGCAATACTTCCAATGAGTTTTGTCCTTGCTTTTGCGATAGTATGGAATACTGATCGGCAGAAGACAGCAGGGCGGTACCTTTTAATTTTATTTTAAATGTATTGGTGCGAAAACGTTCCCTTACTTCTGTAACATGACCGGATAACACTACCTGTGCATGATCTATTAATGCTATTTCATCGCATATTTCTTCCACAGACGACATGTTGTGCGTAGAAAAGATGATGGTGTGACCGGCATCCTTGAGTTCTAAAATTTCTTTCTTAAGCAAATCAGCGTTTACAGGATCGAAGCCGCTGAAAGGTTCATCAAAAATTAATAGTTCGGGATTATGAATCACCGTTATTACGAACTGTACTTTCTGTTGCATACCTTTCGAAAGCTCTTCAACTTTCTTGTTCCACCAGGGCATTATTTCGAATTTCTCGAACCAATGGCTAAGTCTTTTTTTAGCTTCAAAATAATCCAGACCTTTTAATTGTGCCAGGTATAGGGCTTGTTCACCCACCTTCATTTTTTTGTATAATCCCCTTTCTTCAGGCAGGTAGCCAATTTTAAAAATATCTTCCTGCATGGAAGGCCTTCCATTAAACAATACTGACCCGCTGTCTGGTGCCGTAATACGGTTGATAATTCTGATCAAAGTGGTTTTTCCGGCTCCATTGGGACCAAGAAGTCCGAATACCTTGCCTTGGGGTACTTGTATGCTCACCTTATTCAGGGCCAGATGGTTAGCATACTGTTTAACCACGTCATTGGTTTCTAAAAAATTCATGTTACAATTGTTTTTACATTTTTAGTATGATTCTTTCACCTAATTCTTTTGCTAACGCACTTTTAATGGCATTCAGATTTGATAATTCTTTCATAAGCTCGATCGACTTATCCATATTTTTTTCTTTCTGCGCCTCTTTCAGCTTTTGCTGTGTATCCTTTATCCGGTTTATTATGTAAGCATCTTTCAAAGCATACAAATCCCTTAATACAAACGATTCAAGTCTGTCTTTTTCCTCTTCAATCTCTCTGTATTTGGTGTGATATTTACTAAGCTGATATTTATCGCTTAACAAATTGGCTGCCAACTTACTTACATCGGGGTTGGAGTGACTTAAAAAGTAACGCGAAGATACAAATCCGGATGAAGGACACATCGCGGCAGCAGATTCCAACATTTGTCTGTACATCGGATTCAAGAAGGTAAGATCGTCTTCCTCCAAGCTGTGTTTAATAAATTCTGCTACTTTTATAACTATATTTTGTTGTGTTTCAGTATCAGTATAATCGTATAAAACAGATTCGCCGTACCTAACAACGTAACGAAGCAATGCCAGTTCGTACACTTCATAGGGAGAAGGCCTGCGCAGGGAGGGCTGATGGATTTGTTGCCCGGCCTGAATAACAGCCTCTTCCGGAAGATATCCCTCGGGAGGGAATGGGGGAGCTTCAAAAGGCATTCCTTCGTCCATATATTCGGGTAAAGGAGGATAGTCTGGTACTGGGGTTGCCGGAACCTCTTGTACCGGAGCCACACCTGCCTGCTTTTCATTTTTAGTACGGACTATCTTTACTATTTCATTCAACAGCACCCGTTCGTCTATTTCCAACATAGAACTACATTCCCGTATATACACAGAGCGTGCAATTTCATTTGGAATAATGGCAACAGAGCGAACAATATCTGAGATAAGATTCGATCGTTTTATAGGGTCGCCCGCTGCATCATCCAGCAGTAACTGCGTTTTAAACCGGATGAAATCAGTCTCATTCCGTTGAATAAATTCGGTAAACTGACTGGCGTTTTGTTTTCGTGCAAACGAGTCGGGATCTTCTCCGTCCGGTAAAAGAACCACTTTGATATTCATACCCTCCTCCAGTAACAAGTCAATACCGCGAAGAGCTGCTTTGATACCTGCAGCATCTCCGTCATATAATACTGTTATGTTGTTTGTAAAGCGATGAATCAGCCTGATCTGTCCGGGCGTAAGAGCTGTGCCGGAAGATGCGACTACATTCTCAATACCCGCCTGGTGCATAGATACCACATCGGTATATCCTTCAACTAAAAAACAGCGGTCGGCTTTAACAATAGCCTGTTTGGCAAAATAAATACCATACAGCTCGTTGCTTTTATGGTAGATTTCGCTTTCTGGAGAATTAACGTATTTAGCAGTCTTCTCGTCTTTTTTTAGAATTCTCCCTCCAAAAGCCACCACTTTGCCACTCAATGTGTGAACCGGAAAGATAACGCGTCCGCGAAAACGGTCGGCCACCCCTCCATTGTCGTAGGTGATGATCAGTCCGGTCTTTTCCAGAAATTCTTTTCTATAACCACTCCTGGTTGCTTCCTGATAAAGGGCGTCTCGTTGTTCCAGGCTATATCCCAGCTGAAACTTTCGTATAATATCTTCCCTGAAACCTCTTTCAACAAAATATCTCAAGCCAATACTTTTACCTTCCATATGTTCGTGAAGCATGGAAGAAAAATACTTTTGAGCGAAACTGTTTACAATCAGCATACTCTCGCGATCGTTCTTTACCTGCTTTTCGGCTTCGGTAAGTTCACGCTCCTGTATTTCAATATTGTATTTTTTTGCCAGCACCCTCAGAGCGTCAAAGTAGCTCACCTGCTCGTGCTTCATTATAAAGTGCACAGCAGTGCCTCCTTCGCCACAAGCAAAACATTTGCAAATGTTTTTTGAAGGTGAAACGTAAAATGAGGGAGTTTTATCTGAGTGGAACGGACATAAGCCTACATAATTCACTCCCCGTCGCCTGAGGGTAACGAATTCGGATACTACGTCAACTATATTTGCAGCATCCAGGATTCTATCTATTGTAGGTTGGTCGATCATATTTTTTCATTAAATGAGTTACAAAGATAATGAAAGAAGCCGATAAATTTAGGAAGTTATATAATTTGGATTTTCGTTTGCAAGATTAATGTATATTTGCAGCATGCTAAATATAATAAAAACTGAATATGAAGAATCTTTTTTTGACGGCAATCCTAGCCCTTACTTTTATTGGAGCAAAAGCACAAAGTCCCAATGATGACCTGGTAAAGGTTGGAGATAAAATGCCTGCGTTTTCTATTGTTTCGGATAATGGCGAGGTAATTAGTTCGGATAAGTTTAAAGGGAAAGTAATACTGATCAATTTTTTTGCTA
Source organism: Macellibacteroides sp. (assembly GCF_050251695.1). Classification (NCBI taxonomy): domain Bacteria; kingdom Pseudomonadati; phylum Bacteroidota; class Bacteroidia; order Bacteroidales; family Porphyromonadaceae; genus Macellibacteroides; species Macellibacteroides sp. Next base: position 37,899 of record NZ_JBFWMI010000004.1, on the reverse strand, counting down.
CGTGGTGTCCTCCTTGTCAGAAAGAACTTGCATCGGTTCAACAAACATTATGGCCCAAGTACAAAGACAATAATAAATTTGAGATGTTGGTAATTGGCCGGGAGCATTCAGATAAGGAATTGGCTACCTACAACGAAAAGAAAGGGTTTACATTTCCATTGTATCCCGATAAGAACAGGGCTATTTTCGGGGCTTTTGCAAAGAATTTAATTCCCCGTACTTACTTAATTGGTAAAGATGGAAAAGTACTTTATGCCGGTAAAGGATATACCGATAAGGAATTTACCGAATTAATGGAAAAAATAGAGAAGACATTGTAATAATCTATTGCAAAGCAGATAAAAATAGGCGGAGTTCCGATTTGGATACTCCGCCAATTTTATTTGTTTACTTATTTACTACCAGTTTATAAATACATTTGCTAGTGTATTTTTCACCTGGTCTGAGTACAGTCGAGGGGAAGGCCGGTTGATTAGGGCTATCTGGATAGTGTTGTGTTTCAAGACAGAATGCACCGCGATGAGGGTAAACAGTACCACCTTTACCTTTGTCTTCACCTGTCATAAAGTTGCCGGTATAGAATTGCACCCCAGGTTCTGAAGTATAAACTTCAAGCGATATTCCGCTAGTCGGACTGGTGGCTTTGGCTGCCAATACATTAATATCTCCTTTAGAGTTTAAGATCCAGTTATGGTCATAGCCACGACCTTTAACCAATTGCTCGAATGTTAAGTCTATCTGTGCACCAATAGCAATGGGGTTGCGCAGATCCATGGGGGTACCTTCAACAGACGGTGTTTCACCTGTAGGAATCAACAAGCTGTCCACCGGAGTATAGGTGTCGGCATTAATCCTGATGTCGTGGTCAAGAATTGTAGAACCCGGTACACCAGATAAGTTGAAATAACTATGGTTTGTCAAGTTAACTACCGTTGGCTTATCTGTTTCTGCTTCATATGCCAGTTCGATGGCATTGTCGTCAGTCAGGGTATATGTAACTTTTATTTGCAGGTTACCAGGAAATCCTGCCTCGCCATCTTTAGATAGATAGGTAAGTTCCAGTGTCTGGTCGTTTAACTGTTTTGCATCCCAAAGTCTGGTATGATAACCTTCTGGTCCACCATGTAGACAATGACCGTTGTTGTTTTGAGGAAGTTGGTATTCTACACTGTCTAAAGAGAATTTACCCTGGGCGATTCTATTTCCGTAGCGACCGATCAAGGCTCCAAAATTACCATCGGATTTCAAGTAGTCGGATATGCTGTCGTATCCAAGCACTACATCAGTCATCTTTCCGTTTTTATCCGGAGCCATCAATGATACCATTCTGCCCCCATAGTTGGTGATACAAGCTTCTAAACCATTTTTGTTTTTCAGCACGTATAATGCAGTAGGTTTACCTTCTACTTCAGAAACGAAATTCGACTTTAAAAGACCGGAAAGTGTGGCCTCTTCTTTTTTTTGTGTACATGCAAACAGTGTACATGCAGCAAGAGCTGTAATAAAAAGTTTTTTCATCTCAATAGGACTTTTTTTTAATAATTAAACAATCCTTGCAAAGGTATACTTTTATCATAAATTATATGCTTTGAATAACAAAAAGTTAATGTCTTATCTAAAAACTATTTAAATATTTTCGTTTGCAGAGTCATATAACTTTTGTACATTTGCCAGCCTGGACTATATTTTACGACATGAAACAGTATTTATCATTGCTGGAAAGGGTTTTAGCTGAAGGAGTTAAGAAAGAAGACCGGACAGGTACCGGAACTTTGAGTGTGTTTGGTCATCAGATGAGATTTGATATGTCGGAAGGATTTCCTTTACTGACTACCAAAAAAACGCATCTGAAATCCATTATTTATGAATTACTTTGGTTCCTTAAAGGGGATACTAATGCAAAATATCTGCAGGATCATGGTGTTCGCATATGGAATGAATGGGCTGACTCCAATGGTGATTTAGGTCATATTTATGGATATCAGTGGCGTTCGTGGCCCGATTATAAAGGAGGGGCTATAGATCAGATAAGTGAAGCTGTACATGCAATTAAACACAATCCTGATTCAAGGAGAATAATTGTTAGCGCGTGGAATGTCGGCGATCTTGAAAACATGAATCTGCCTCCCTGTCATGCTTTTTTTCAGTTCTATGTTGCCAATGGTAAATTAAGCTTGCAGCTCTATCAGCGCAGTGCTGATATTTTCTTAGGAGTTCCCTTTAATATTGCATCTTATGCCTTGTTGCTTCAGATGATGGCGCAGGTTACCGGCTTACAGGCTGGCGACTTTGTCCATACTTTGGGCGATGCACACATATATAGCAATCATCTCGAGCAGGTAAAATTACAGCTCACAAGAGAGCCTCGTAAATTGCCTCGGATGTTGTTAAATCCGGAAGTGGATAGTATTTTTGATTTTAAGTTTGAGGATTTTGAATTAGTAGGATACGACCCACATCCGCATATTAAGGGAGAAGTGTCCGTTTGAATCTGGTGATACATTAATATTCTATATTATGAGTACGATTTCAATTATAGCAGCGATTGCAGATAATAATGCAATTGGAAAGAATCAGCAATTGTTATGGAGTTTGCCTTACGACATGAAACGATTTAAGAGTTTGACTACAGGCCATGCTGTTGTGATGGGACGTAAAACATTCGAATCTTTGCCCAATGGGGCATTGCCTAATCGGAAGAATGTAGTTCTTACCACTTTACCTGAAGCTATTTTTATGGATAGTTTTGCATGCGAATCTATGCATGACGCATTGAATCTTTGTGAAAACGAAGATGAAGTATTTATGATAGGAGGGGCGATGGTTTATCGGCAGGCACTTAAAATTGCCGACAAAATGTACCTGACCCTTGTGCACCATACTTTTGAAGACGCTGATACATTTTTTCCAGAAATAGATTATAGTGAATGGATAGAAACGGAACGTCAGGACTTTCCTGCAGATGAAAAGCATGCTTATCCATATACGTTTGTAACCTATATACGGAAAAAATAAAATAGTTTGGTGATACGATTCGTATTAATGGACTTCGTGCGCGTCTTTGTTTAAAAAACAAAGCAGTGTTTAATAATGTGTTATTCTAATAATAACATAAAATGGCTGTTGATTTATATCAACAGCCATTTTCCTTGAAATTAAAGGAGCTTTATCTTAATGAGAATGACCGCTTTTTCCGGATTCTTTAATTCCTCCAATAAGTCTTAATACAAGTGTGGTGACTGCAGAAATACCTAAAGCGATCATCGTGATGTTTTTTGCAGTTTCATCGTTAAATTCTGATGTGCCTACCAATACCAGGCCTATAACAGAAAGCATCAGCACGGCATCAATCAAGTCTTTGTTTATTTTCATTTTAGTATGAATTAATATGTTTTTATATCTATTTATTTACTTTCGCTGGATTCTTTTGACTCAGATTTGCTCAAGCTCTTTGAGATGCCATATATACCTATAATTAAGGATGCCATTACAACAACCAGTTTCAAATATACATTGGGGATAATTGATGAACAAGCCAGAATACAGCCAAGAATTGTAAGAGCTATGTAGAAATATGTTTTGAACTTTGATGAATTATTTGTTGCCATAATTTTGATATTTAAATAGTTAATAATCATAGATTTGCTCTATTTATGAATAGTTTACACAGAGCATATATATATTGTGTATGAATTTTTTCACACACAAATAATAAACATATGAATATTAACGATCTAAATAATAATCTTTCGCAGTGCAAATACATGATATCCTGCACTGGAACGCAAGGCAGAAACTAGCAACGATTCGGTCAGCGCTACTCCTTCAGAGGTTTTGCGTAATAAATTTTCTTCCTTGATCCGGACATCCTGAAGGATCTTCTCAGCCAGGCGGGTAATTCGTTCGCATAAAAAAGAAGGTGTAAGCTGAACTGTTCGTGGAGTTAAACAAGTTGAAGTGCTTAGATCGCTTTTGAGAGTCATGATGCGATCTTGTATGTCTGAATAATCGTTTTTTTCTTTTACTACTTCATTATTTGATGCAGCAAACTTGTCATTACCGGACCCGAATTGATCCGGGTTCAGCAAGAATATGCCACAGAAAAGTAATATCAGATAAAACAATTTTTTCATGTTGCAAATATAGGGATTTAAATAAGTTTTTCTTCTTTCGGGTTGCACAATTTTAGATTAACAGGTACTTTTGCATAAAATTTAATATATTGACATTATGGTAAAGATAGGCACCCCTCTGTCCCCTTGTGCGACAAAGGTAGTACTTTGCGGATCAGGAGAACTTGGTAAAGAATTTGTAATTGAATTGCAACGCTACGGAGTAGAAGTAATTGCCTTGGATAAATACCCCAATGCACCGGCCATGCAGGTGGCTCATCGCTCATATGTAGTTTCAATGCTTGACGGTGCCCGTTTGAGAGAGATTATTGAAAAAGAAAAACCCGACTATATTGTTCCGGAGGTGGAAGCTATAGCGACTACTACGTTAATGGAGCTTGAGAAAGAGGGATACCATGTTATACCTACAGCAAAAGCCACTTATCTAACGATGAATAGAGAAGGAATTAGACGTCTCGCAGCAGAGGAGTTGAATATTCCTACTTCACCCTATCGTTTTGCCAGTGATTTCGAAGAATTTTCGGAGGCTGTTAAAACGATTGGCATGCCATGCGTTGTTAAACCTATTATGAGTTCGTCTGGTCATGGACAAAGTGTTATCCGTAAAGAAGAAGATATACAACATTCGTGGGATTATGCCCAGGAAGGTGGTCGTGCCGGAGCAGGCAAAGTGATTGTTGAAGGTTTTGTCGATTTTGATTATGAAATTACACAACTGACAGTTCGTCATATCAATGGAACCTCTTTCTGTGAGCCAATTGGTCATATTCAGGTGGATGGAGATTATCGTGAATCATGGCAACCCCAGCAAATGACTTCTTCTGCTAAAGAAAAGGCTCGCGAAATTGCCCGTAAAATTACGGATGCTTTGGGAGGAAGAGGTATTTTTGGCGTAGAATTGTTTATAAAAGGAGACGATGTGATTTTTAGTGAAGTATCTCCTCGACCCCATGATACAGGGATGGTAACTATGATTTCGCAGGATCAGTCACAGTTTGCCCTTCACGCTCGTGCGGTACTTGGATTACCTATTCCAAATATTACTTTTCACGGACCATCAGCTTCACGTGCTATTGTAGTTGAAGGAGATAGCAATCAATTGCAACTTGGTAATTTGGATCAGGTATTAAGCCAGCCCGATACACAAATGAGATTTTTCGGTAAGCCGGAAGTTCACGGTCACCGTCGTATGGCTGTTTTACTTGCTCGTGGTGCTTCGGTAGAAGAGGCCCGCAGCAAGACCGGTTTTGCGTCAGATGCATTGGATATAATTTTATGAAATGAATAAAACTCCTATACAAGCTTGGATAGAAGCAGCCCGTCCCAAGACATTGCCAGCTTCTTTGAGTCCTGTTTTGGTTGGATCGGCATTGGCCTATCGTGATGGTGCCTTTGAAATGGCTCCTGCAGTAATTTGTCTTATGGTCGCCTTACTGTCGCAGATTGCCAGTAACTTTGCAAACGACTATTTCGATTATAAGAAAGGGGCGGATAAAGAAGATCGCTTAGGCCCCGAACGTGCAGTGGCCTCTGGATGGATTGCACCTAAAACAATGCTTATAGCTACGTTTATTACTTTGGGACTCGCTTGTTTGTGCGGATTATTGCTATTGTTTTATGGAGGCTGGGTGCTTCTTCCGGTAGGAATTGCAATTGCAGTATGTGTATTGGCTTATTCGGCTGGCCCGTTTCCTTTAGCATACAATGGTCTTGGTGATATTTGTGTATTATTATTCTATGGTATAGTTCCGGTTGTTTTCACTTATTTTGTACAAGCAGGTAGTATTACCTTGTTGACATTAATATTGTCTGTTGCCATGGGGCTTCTTTCTGTTAATATTTTAATAGTGAATAATTATCGTGACTATTTTCAAGATAAGGAAGTTAACAAGCGTACTACTATTGTGTTGTTTGGCAGGAGATTCGGCCGTTGGTTTTATCTGTTCAATGGAGTTGTGCCAATCTTATTGGTCATTCCATTAATAATGCAGAGCGCTGCATGGATAGTGGCATTGTTTGGAATCTTTTTTGTGATGTTTTACCAAACATGGCGAGAATTATGTTCTCTTGAAGGAAAAGCATTGAATGTTACATTGGCTTATACCGGAAGAAATGTACTGCTGTTTGCTTTGTGCCTTACTGCTTTGTTGTTATTTTAGATAATTTATTTATTAAATATCTTTGAATTTAACGGATAACATTCAGAGCATACGGCTGAATGTTATCCGTTTTATATTATATAAAAATGATCGTAATATTACTGAAACTTATTTATATGATAAAATCATATAAATAAATGTTTGTTGGATGATTAGTACTGAAATAATAAAGTTCCTCCTTTTAGCATCTCCCCATGAGATATGGAATAATTTGAAACTACCTTGCCGTTCATTGTAATTCGCTTGATTATATCTTCGGCTGTTTTACGTCCCTTTGTTTTTATCTCAAATGTCTTTCCGTTACCCATGTCGATGGATATACTGTCAAAAATCGGAGAAACTAATTCATAACTGTCTCCTCCCACCAGGAGTGGATAAAATCCCGCTGAGGCAAATATATACCAGGCACTCATCGTTCCATCGTCCTCGTCCATTTCCGGACTATAACCTTCCGGATGATTTTTAAAGGCTCTTCCAACGTAAGGAATCTTAAATTCTGAATTGCCACCATAACGATGAGTCATTTCTTTAGTAAGCAGATACCGAACCAGTTGTTGGGAAGATTCCGGTTTCCCAAATCTATTGAATAAAAAAGGAACATGAATGTCCGGTTCATTTCCTTGATTGTACAAGTTTTTTTCGAAAAAGTATGAGAGCTGATTGCTAAGAGTGTCCTTGCCTATCCAACGTATCATTTGGTCTATATACTGGGGGGCAGCCCAACGATATTGCCAACGCGTACCTTGATATAGTCCATTATTTTTCATTATTTCAAATGCAGGGGTGATTTGCATGAACTCCCTTGTCCATGTGTCTTCAAATAATTTCTCCGATTGTTCCCGGTATTTTTTTTCGTCGGAGCTATTACCCATTATACCTGCAATTTGGGATAATGCCCAAAGATCGTATGCCGATTCCAACTTTTGGTCTGGAGATGCCATTGGTAGCTCGTCTGCCTCTTTTTTCATACCTTCATATCCTATTGCAAAGTCTAGATCACGAATTCCTTTGCGATATGCATCAAGCAGCAATATAGATGCATGTTCAGTACGTACAGTGGGGGTTGACTCAAAAACTGTTGACCAATTTTTTTTACCGGTGCGATATAGTGATAGTAATGAGCGGCATATATCCCGCATTAATGTAGGCTCTGTAATAACAAGCAAAGGGAATTTACTGCGAAATGTATCCCAAATTGACCACGAGCTAAAATATCGCCAGCCATCTGCTTTATAAATCTGGCCATCTGATCCCAGATAACGGTGGTCGTTGGTGGTAACATCTGCCGGACTCATATAGATACGGTAGAGTGAAGTATAAAAAATCATCCTGTCATCGTTGCTTCCTCCCTTTAGATTTATTTTATTTAATTTGTTCTCCCAGAGATTATTTGCCTGCAGTTTGAGCTGTTTGAAGGATAATGATTCACTTTGTTTTGCTTCCAGGTTAGCTGTTGCAGCATCCAGTGGAGACACAGCAATACGTAGCTCTAACGGATTTTCACTTTTCTCAAAACGAAGTTCTGCTTCATAACTTTTATCCTTTCCCTTTACAATCGAAAAAGATTCATTGGATGACAAGTGAAAATAGAGTTTATACATTCCGTGACCACAAGTATTCCGTGCTTGTATAAACCCGATAATTTCATGATTGGATTTTAATTTAAATTCACAATCAACCATCCCTTCAAATGAAGAGGCAAAGTTAATCCATATCGATCGGTCAGCATCTTTTCCGAAGTCGTACTGTTGGACAGCCATATTGTTTGTAGCTGTGAAAGATCCTTTTACACCGTTGTTAAAAGTGACTTCATAATATCCGGGTGTCGCTTTTTCTGTGCTTTTAATAATGTGTAACTCTTGATCCGGAGCCGAAGTACGGACACTCAGATTACCTCCGCAACCACTACACCCTACACCAGACAGCCGATTGATAGATACCCCTGAAATTTTATCAATAGCATAATCGTATCCCGCATGAGTTCTGGGATTACTGTCCGGACCAACAGCTATCATCCCGAAAGGAACCGTTGCGGCCGGACTTAACTGCCCGTTGTCGCCAGATGTTCCCATAAATAGATTTACATATTTTGTATTCTGTCCATGTCCAAAAACAGAAACTAAAAGAAACAGAACTATAATTTTTATTTTCATCACTATACTCTATGAATTAAGAATTGTCAATACCGATTAAAAAGAAAAATGTGCTAAGAAGCTATGTATTAGTCCGGGGTTTAGCAGTAAAGGAAACACGAACCCATAAACCGCTCCGTAGAAATGAGCATTGTGATTTATATGATCTCCAGCTTGTTTAGCCATATACTGGCAATAAGCAAGATAAATAAATCCAAAGATAATGCCAGGAATTGGCAGAACAGCAAAAAAAAGTATTTTCCCCCACGGATTAAAAAAGATCGATGTAAACAAAACTGCAGAAACTGCACCCGATGCACCGATGGATATAAAGTTAGGGTTCCTCTTCTCTTTAATTATATCGTAAACAGATGCTATTACCATACCTCCGAAGTAAAGTGCAAGATATGCAATCCAGCCAAATCCATTTACCGCGAAAACCTGCTCCATATATGTTCCGAACGACCAAAATGTAAACATGTTAACCAATAAATGGGTATAGTCGGCATGTACAAAGCCATGTGTAATAAGTCTGTACCATTCATTGTTCTTTACAACGCGATAAGGAATAAAAGAGAGTTTATTAAATAATGAATGGTCTTTGAAGCAAAGGTAAGATACTAGTATTGTAGCGGCTATCAATAAATAGGTTATCATATCTGTTTATTTTAATTTGCTGCAAAAATAGGGATTGTTTATTCAAAAAAAGACTCAATATATTATAATTGAAACATAATTATACTCATTTACGTTTTGATAATGTATTTTTGTAAAATTAAACAGTAATTTATCGCTTGAGAAGTATAATCCTGCGAATGGATTTTGATTTTTATGGGTGATAAACGAAACAAACAATGTAATCCGGTTTTACAAATAAATACCTGTTTGTATGAGAAAAGTGATTCTAGTATTTGCCTCTCTTATGTTCTTTTCATGCATTGATAAAAGCGTTGCACAATGTTCTGACTTGAAGCATATAAAAAATCTTTGCGATGAGTCTTACTCTGTTATGTCTCCTAATTCTGAACATAGTATCCCCCTAATTGCTCTTTCTTCTTCCCAATATGGTGATAGGGGAAGCAGTGTATCTGGTACCTATGTGAATGCTATATTAAAGGCCGGCGGATTGCCAGTCATCATTCCTTTGATGACAGATGCCAAAACTGTCCGAATTTTATTAGAGAATGTTGACGGACTTATAATGACAGGTGGTGAGGACATCCGGCCGCATTTATACAATGAATATCCGATTGAGCAGATAGGAGCCGTAGATTCCATAAGAGATGTATACGATTTGATGTTAATTCAACTGGCTTCAAATCGGAATATGCCCATTTTAGGTATTTGTCGTGGTGAGCAACTCATGAATGTGGCTTTTGGAGGGAGCCTCTATCAGGATATTCCTACCCAGCATCCCTCTTCTGTGAAACATTTACAATCAGCACCCAAATCCTCAGGTACCCATTCGATTGATGTATTGTCCTCGTCTTTACTAAGTAGTATCATAGGTCGGGATAGCCAGATTGTGGTAAACTCTTTTCACCACCAGTCAGTCAAGGGGCTTGCCCCTGGTTTTAAGGTCGGGGCCTATGCGTCCGATGGGATTGTAGAATCAATTGAAACGACTGATGGCCGACCTATGCTTGCAGTTCAATGGCATCCGGAAGCAATGGTTAATGGTGGCGATACAATCATGGGTAAGATTTTTCAGTATTTAATAACACAGGCTGGATATTACAGAAAGGCCAGATCAATTCACCAGCGTATATTATCGGTCGACACTCATTGTGATACGCCTCTTTGGTTTCGTCGTTCAAATTTTAATATGGGGAAACGTGATACGAATCAGATAAATATTCCAAAGATGAAAGAAGGATATTTAGATGCCATCTTTTTTGCAGCATTTATAAGTCAGGGAAACCGGGATGTTGAGTCATCCGAAAAAGCAGTATCAGCTGTAACAAATCTCATCAACGGAATTTATAAACAAGTAAATATGAATACTGAGGTTTGTGGAATTTCGAGAACAGCTAAAGAGGCACAGCTTCTAAAAGAGGATGGTAAAAAGGCTATTTTTATTGGAATTGAAAATGGATATGGAATTGGAAAAGATCTGAAAAATTTATCTCTATTTAAATCTATGGGGGTAACTTATATGACGTTGTGTCATACAAAAAATAATGATATCTGTGATACTTCAAATCGTAAGATTGAAAAGGAGTGGGGTGGATTAAGTCCATTTGGTAGTCAAGTAGTAAAGGAGATGAATCGCTTGGGAATTCTAATAGATATCTCACATGCCAGTGATAGTACTTTTTGGGATGTAATCCACACATCTAAACAGCCTGTAGTTGCAACACATTCAGCAACCCGTACTCTTTGTAACCATGATCGTAACCTTTCTGATTTACAGTTAAAGGCCCTGGCGGACAAAGGAGGAGTCATACAGGTTTGTCCGTTTGCCAGCTATATAAATGTAAGTAAGGATAAGGCAACATTCAATCAATATATAGATCATATTGAGCATGCTATAAAAATTGCAGGTATTGACCATGTTGGTATAGGATCTGATTTTGACGGAGGTGCCGGTATAGCCAGAATTAACGGAGCCAATGATATGATTAATATTACGATTGCCCTTCTTCAAAGGGGGTACAATGAAGACGATATTGAGAAGATATGGGGTAAGAATTTTTTTCGTGTTCTTGATCAGGTCCAGGCGGCCTATGATTCACAAAGATCAAATCGGATTAAAAGTTCTAAAATCCAAAAAGCACATCAATTATCTTATTGAAACAAGAAAAATAGGTTATATAGAAGGAGGGTAGAACAGACCTCTTTCTATATAACCGGAGTAGTTAAAATAGAAGCTTAATCCCCCCAAAATAACTGCGAGGCAATGACGGCCCGTATATATATCCGGAATCCCGGTCTTTACCTTTATCAAAATCTTTCTGGTAGGCGTTAAACAAATTTTGGATTCCTCCACTTAATTCTAGTTTAACTTCGTCGTATAATGGGAACTCGTAACTTAATTTTAAATTTACATCTACAAAGTCAGGGGTATTAACTGCTACATCTTTATTAACACCCGATCCTATATGATGTTGCACCAACATGCTTCCTGTGTAGGTGCCTGAGATGGAGGCAGAAAAATGCTTTATGGGTGTTATTGTGGACGTGAGATATCCATAAGAATTTGGTGTACGGAACATTTGTTTCTCGGCTTTTACTGTAGGATCTGTACTCCATTGTTCGGGTTTTTTATAGTGGCTTTGCTGCCAGGTGATTCCTCCTTGCATTTGCAACCATGCGTTCAATACAGACCTGACTTCAAATACCATTCCTTTGACCCGTGCTCCCGATCCGTTCTGCCGTTCTTTGATTAATAGACCGTTGCTGTCCAAACCAACCTCTTCCAAAACAAAAACATTTTTGAGATTCGTGTAAAATCCTTCTACCAATAGATTAACCTGGATTCCATTTCCAAACCGGTGATAATAATCGATGGATGTACTTATACTGCGCGAACGTTCTTCTTTCAATCCTTCAGCATTTCGAACGGTTGACATTAATCCACTTCCGACAGACTCAATATGTAAGTCTTCATCAAATGCCTGTGGTGCCCTGAATCCTTCGGAATAGCTGGCTCTGACATTGATGTCTTCAACCGGATTATAGCGAATATTCAACCTCGGACTAAATACTGCGTGATTAATAAGACTATGTTTATCCATTCTGGCACCCAATAAGAAACTCCATTGATTGTTTTTCCACTCATTTTGAAGATAAGCACTTACTATTTCAACTTTTTGATCGGTATAGCGATTGTAACCTGTCATTTGATCCTTTAACCTGTCATAATTGTATTCGACGCCTGCGGTAAGATCGGCCGGTAAAAAGAGCATCCTGTCAAAACTCACTGCATATTGTGACCCGCTAATCCATGTTAAACCTGTTGTATAGCCATATGCATTGGGGTCCTGACCAACGCCGTAGTAACTATCCCTCACCACATTTTGAATCGAAGTGTAGATATTAAACCTATGTTTGTAATTACTCGAGAAAAGATCGAACTTTATTCCGCCTCCATCAATAGAATGTTCTAATTGTTCTGCAATAAACGCTTCATGTGCTGGTCGATCCAATAGATCACCTCCACGCCTGAATTCTTCCATGTGATGATATTCGAACGATAATTTTGAATAGGTTCCGGTTTTAAGATACGATCGTAAACCAATCGTCTGAGCTTTTAATTTGGGAACTTCTGTAAAACCATCCCCGTCGTGATCATATCCATCTCGATTCCGATTCTGACCATATAAATATAAACCCAGTTTCCGATTGTCTGTCACAAGAGAAGCATTAACTGAGGTATTGTTATCAATCGAAGAACTCCCGCCAATCGATTGAATTGTATGATTTATTTCTCCACTGTTACGTAAAGGCTCCTTTGTAATAATATTAATTGTACCTGCAATTGCAGATGATCCAAACAGAGCAGAACCTCCTCCGCGCATTACCTCTACGCGTTCAATCATGTTTGCTGGTACCTGCTCCAATCCATAAACCCCGGATAGGGCACTAAATACAGGTCTGGAATCAATAAGTATCTGCGAATAAGTTCCATCTAATCCGTTTATTCGTACCTGGGTGAACCCACAATTCTGGCAATTATTCTCGACACGTAGCCCTGGTTGAAAATTAAGCCCTTGTGCTAACGTGGGAGAGTTTGTTACAGTAAAGGCTTTCCCATCTAATATATTCACCAATGATGGTGCCGTTCGTCTGGATGTTTCGCTTCTGTTTGCAGAAACAACTACACCATCCAAAGCAATGTGATCTTCTTCAATTTCGAAATTAACTTCCATGGTTTTACCTTTTTTCAGTGCAACCTCTTTCGAAACCGCTTTATAACCTAAAGCTTTAACCTCCAATGTAAATTCTCCTTCCGGTAAATTTTTCAAAAGGTAATGCCCTGAAGCGTCTGTCGTTGTTCCAATGGTTGTGCCTTTTATAACAATATTGATATATGGTATGTGCTCGTTGGTCTTTTTATCTACCACATGTCCGAATATGTTTGCATCCGACTTATTATATTCCGGATCAATGTTTTTAGCATTTATGTGTGTAATTATGATGCAAAATAATATAACTACATAATGTTTCATATGAATTGTATTTAGTTTATGGGATATAACTTCTTGCACGAGATTGCCTCTTACTTAGCGGATTATCTATGCCCGTTACAAACCATTAATATTCTATTAAATTTGAGAATTGTTTGAATACCTGTTGTAAATAATTGATAAGTTGTCTTGTTTGTAAAACCAATACACCAATCAACTTAATCATATAAGAACATATATGATATGTTCGATATGCATTCGACAAGTTTAATCTGTCTAAAAAATTATACTTTCAGAAACAGGGTTATTGGCAAAACTAGTTATAAATTAGAGGGAGGGGCTCTCAGATTAAATGCATCCGTAGGAGAAAGAATAAACATATTGTTTACGGAAGGAAACAATAGGATAGTTTCATTTACATAGGTAGGTGTAAGCTGAATAGAACAATAAATATCTCCTTCAGCCTGGATGGATGAAAACTGTTGATAAAGCTGCAACTGCTGACCTGTATGTTGGTGATCAGAAGGAGGATTGGTTTGTTTATTATAGGGATGTGAATGGACTATAGTTACCCCATTTACAATGTGTACATGGGTAAACGATATGATGCATGCAAGATACCCGATAAATAATATCGGTAACACAACCTTAAGATATTTAATCCATGTTGCTTGTTTCATCTCTTTTGTCCTTGATCCTTTAACCAAAAATGTAAGGGTTAAGTTTGTTATTTTGCGTGTTGTTAGCATAAATTGTGTTTTGTAAATCTTTTTTTGCTTAATAATGATCGCATGCGATATGTTTATTTGTATATTTGTATTGTAAGCGATATATAAGTATGGAAAAGATATTTTATTCATTTAGTGCTCTCTCTTTAAAGGGTAAAGAGATTTGCATGGATCAGTACAAGAACAAGGTTGTTGTAGTTGTAAATACAGCTAGTAAATGTGGTTTTACCCCTCAGTATGCTCAGTTAGAGGAGCTATTCAAAAAATACAAAGAAGATGGCCTGGTTATTTTAGGATTTCCTTGTAATCAATTCGGCCAGCAGGAACCTGGTACGGATAAAGATATTTCAGAAGGGTGTCTTGTTAATTATGGAGTAAGCTTTCCAATGTTTTCAAAAATAGAGGTTAATGGTCCCAATGCTCACCCGTTGTTTAATTATCTAAAAGACGCACTTCCTGGTTTCATTACAAATAAAATCAAATGGAATTTTTCAAAATTTGTAATAGACAGACATGGTAAACCTGTAAAAAGATTTGCACCAATCACATCTCCTTTAAAAATGGAAGCACTTATTGTTTCTCTACTAAAAGATGAATAAGATCAGCCATCTTATCTAATCTTATTTTAGAACTTTACCGATTCCGATCTTCTTAATGATATTGCTGTTTCCTGTTTCTTTTTTAATAAAACCACGAAACATGCCGTTACTGTTGAATGACATGGCAATATTCCCATTCCGGTCGACGGCGATTAGCCCTCCGTTACCCTCTTTTTCATTCAACTCTTCAAAAATTATATGATCGGCTGCTTCTTGAATAGATTCCTTTAGCAGTTTAACCCGCGAACATAAATTATATGCAACAATATGGCGGATAAAGTATTCACCATGTCCTGTACAGGATACGGCAGAACTGGCATTATCAGCATAGGTTCCTGCTCCAATTAATGGAGAATCGCCAATTCTACCCCATTGTTTTTTAAACATACCACCCGTGCTCGTCCCAGCTGTAAGGTTACCCTTGCTGTCAAGAACGACACAACCTACAGTACCGTTTTTTTTGCTTTCTTGCTTTAGTTTATCAATCCATTCCATTGTTTTTGGGGTGGCAAAATACATATTATCATCAACCATCTCAAGGCCATGTTCCAAAGCAAAGTGATCAGCTCCGGCGCCGCTTAACATTACATGCTGAGTTTGAGTCATCACTGCATGTGCCGCCTTGATCGGATGCTTGGTAAGTTTCACCCCAGCCACGGCTCCAGCCATTAAATCTTTTCCACGCATTATTGATGCATCTAATTCAAATTGACCGTCGGCTGTACATGTTGCACCAATACCTGCATTGAAAAGTGGATTTTGTTCGAAATAACTAACCACTGACAACACAGCCAATTCGCCATCACCTCCTTTGGCAAGGATTTCATTTCCTATTTCTAAAGCAGAATCAAGAGCTGCATAATATGCTGCTGCATGAATTGAATCTTTTTCAAGATCCTTCATGTTTCCCGCACCTCCATGGACTACCAATACATAATCAACTTTTTGAGCCTTGACTTGAATGGATAAAGACGTTAATAAGGCAGCTAGTAAAAAATAATTACGCAGCATATGCAATTATGATTTAAAGTGAACGATTCATTTAAATTTTTTTTCTACTTCCCAATACCGGAAGCACTGTATCAATTAAAGTTACAATAACGACAAGTGCACCCCATAACAAGACCTCCCTCCAAGAAAGTACCTCAGTAAAAGAGGAGGAAAACTTCAGAACAACCAAGCCCAACCAGCTTAAAGGTGGTCCGGGTAAGATTGGCAGCAGACAGCCTGCCAGTCCGACCAAAAGCATTAACGATCCAATAATAATTAGTAAAATATCCAGAGTCATTTCAATACTATTTTACACATAATAGACGGTTTTAGAGTTGAGACAAGATATCTTCGAAAGATTGTTTTTGACAGAATCTCACCAATTATCCATTTCGTTGCTTTCGGAGATAGTGTAAGTGTCAAGTAGATAACATGTTAGTATTTTACGGATACTGTTGGAAATACCTAACGGATTTTTAAATTCGCATTCTTTGTTTAAAACGTACCATTCCAGGTTGTATAATGCCTTATTCTCAAAAGAATAGAGCGATACATCACTGATGGTAACCCTATATTTTCCATCTTTAATATCTATTCTAACTTTGTAACTTACAGCTTCACGAATGTATTCCCTATAATTACACCGACCTCCCAGTACAGATATTTTAGATACTTCGCCTAATAAGGTCTTGTCATCGAATTCTTTAAAATTAGTAATATTCTTAAGTTCTATAGCCTTCTTTATTTCTTTTGCAGATAAATTGGTCTCGAATATATTAATCCACGTTACCTTACAATTGGAAATATGATAATTATCTAAATCATAAGTATCAATTTTGCCTTTGGTCATATTCTGCGACGATAGGACTGTTGATATAAACAGCGTCAAAAAGAGAATCATGTATTTCATAGCGTATCAGTATTAATTTAAAATACAAATATATTGATTGTTGCTTATATTATGATTTAGTTTTGATTTATTATAAAAAAATATCGGGCAAATCAATAGTTTAAGATTTGCCCGATGATTTTACTTTGTTTTATTCAATGATTTGGCTATACCTAATTCGAGTCCCCGGAGTTCGGCCAAACCTCTAAGTCGGCCAATACAAGAATAACCAGGATTGGTTTTCTTCTTCAGGTCGTCAATCATTTGGTGTCCATGGTCCGGTCTCATGGCTATAGAGCATTTTCTTCGCTGCTGAAGTTCAAAAAGAGCTTTCATAACTCCGTACATATCCACATCACCTTCTAAATGGTTTGCTTCATAAAAATTACCTTCTTCGTCACGTTGAGTACTGCGGAAGTGAACAAAGTCAATTCGGTCACCATAACGTTCCATGATTCCAGCAAGGTCGTTGTCACTTCTTACGCCGAATGATCCCGTACATAAACATAATCCGTTACTCTGATTGGGAACAGCTTCGATAAGTTTTTTGAAATCATCTTCAGTACTTAAAATACGAGGCAAACCCAAAATAGAGTAGGGGGGATCGTCGGGATGAATAACCAGACGAACGCCTGATTGATCAGCAACAGGCGCTATCTCGCTGAGAAAGTAAATAAGATTTGCACGCAGACGATCTGCATTTACCTCTTTATAACGGTCAAGAGCCTGTTGAAATTGTTCTACAGTAAAGCTCTCTTCCGAACCGGGTAAGCCTGCTATCATGTTGCGGGTAAGAAGAACCTTATCCGCTTCGCTCATTTCCGCAAAGCGCGCTTTCGCTTTTTCTTTTTCAGCTTCTGTATAATCAGCTTCTGCACCAGGACGCTTCAGAATAAATAAATCAAAAGCCACAAAAGCAGCACGCTCAAAGCGTAATGCCTTGGATCCATCTGGCAATGTATAGGCCAAGTCGGTGCGTGTCCAATCTAATACAGGCATAAAATTATAGGTGACAACCCTGATATTACAAGCCCCCAGATTACGTATACTTTCTTTATAATTGTCAATATATCGTTGAAAATCGCCAGTCTGGGTTTTGATGTGTTCGTGCACAGGGACACTTTCAACAACAGACCATCGTAATCCTACGGATTCAATCAATTCTTTTCTTTTCATAATCTCGTCTACACTCCACACCTCACCGTTAGGGATATGGTGTAAAGCTGTTACGATGCCGGTAGCTCCCGCCTGTTTGATGTCCCAAAGGCTAACGGGATCATTGGGTCCGTACCACCTCCAAGTTTGTTCGCAAAGATACATGTTACAAGTTTTTTTAAGTTCGTATTTATTAGATCGAAAATGCATCGAAACCGCCGTCAACAGGAATCACAACACCCGTAACAAATGCAGAAGCGTCACTCACAAGCCATTGCAAAGTGCCTAACAACTCCTCGGGTTCACCAAAACGGTTAAACGGAGTATGTGCCAGAATAGTTTTACTGCGGTCAGTATAAGATCCATCGGGATTTAATAGTAAGTCCCGGTTTTGTTCAGTAATAAAAAAACCCGGAGCAATAGCATTCACTCGTAAACCCGGACCGAATTTGGTGGCAAGTTCACCAGCCATGTATTTAGTGAAATTGCTAACAGCTGCTTTTGCTGCTCCGTATCCGGCTACGCGAGTAAGAGGACGAAGCGCCGATTCGGAAGAAATGTTTATAATACATCCTTTTTTACTATTTACCATAGGTTCTGCAAAAACCATTGTAGGAAGTACGGTCCCAAAAAGATTCAGGTCCACCACCTTTTTAAATGCATCTATCTGAAGATCAAAGATAGTTTTATCGGGAGCAATGGTTGCACCAGGCATATTTCCTCCGGCAGCATTGATCAATACATCGATGCGTCCATATTTTTGCATGATATTCAACTTGTTTTGCTCCAAAATCTCCTTGTTAAGAACATCTGTTTCAAGAAAAAGAGCATCGTATCCTTTGGCAATCATTGAGTCTACCAATTCGTTTCCTAGCTTGGCATTTCTATCCAGAATTACAACTTTGGCTCCTTCGGATGCCAGATGGTTGGCCATGCTTGTGCCTAACACACCACATCCGCCGGTAATGATCACCACACGATCTTTAATGGAAAAAAGATTACTCATAGTTTTAGATATAATTATTGTAGTAACTGATATTTTCTTTTATTAAAATGTCGATAGGCATGAAGTTCATCTTCTTTACCTTTTCTTTCAAAATAAGATGTCTGAATAGATCTCTGACACAATTAACGCCTTGTACTTCTGGGCGTTGGGCAATAAGGTGTGTTACTAATCCGTTGTTAAGATAGGCCACATTTTCATCCAGAATATCGTATCCGATTAGCTTAAAGTCTTTTTTCTTCCGCGCTTTAAAGTAGTCCCCCAATACATGGACTCTCGAATTGAAAATAATACCAGCCTTCACATCACCGTGCAGCAGGAAAAATGAATCCAGGATATTTCGGTTGCCTTCGTTGTCGTCTGCATGGATATGAACCGGATAGATAGTGCCCCGGAAATGATTTTCATCCAGATAGGTCCTGAATCCTTCTTCCCTTTTAAGCACCTGAGTTGAACAACTATCTCCTTTGCGAATAAAGCGGAAAACAGCTAGTTTATCGTCCGGACCGATCTGCTGATACATCAATTTAGCTGCAATATAACCCGAATTGAAAGAATTTGTACCGTAATACGCAAGACAATGCGTATTTTCTATAAAGGCATCAATCAGTACGTATGGAATTTGCATTTTATCCAAGCGGGTTGTGAACCGGAGTACACTTTCCTTAAACAGTGTGGCTATTACGATACCGTGAAATTCCATACCTTCAAGTATCTCCATCTGTTTGTCAAAACTATCTTTATCATATTGATCGAAAAATACTCTTTCAATCTCAATGTGATAACCAGAAAGCTCCTCTTCTGCTCGCTCAATTCCCTGATTAACAATTTCCCAGTAGTCTCCTTTGGAAAATGCAGGAATAAGCATGACGAACTTGTAAGTTTTTTTTGAAGCAAGAGCACTTGCCACTATATTTGGTCTGTAATCTACTTTTTTTAGAACCTCTTCAACTTTAACCCTTGCTTCTTCCGAAACCTTGCCACGATTATGAATAATCCGATCTACCGTACCTGTGGAAACGCCAGACATAATGGCTATATCTTTGATTCTGTAACTTCCTTTTTTTCTCATGCAGTTTTATCTTCTATATAAATTAAAGTTAACTTATATTGCCATGTGTTCGTACACATGGCAAATATAAAGCAAAATATTAGTATCACAAATTAAATGAAAGAATATTAGCTGTATTCATAAAAAAAGCTCCTGCCAACGTCGTAGCAGGAGCTTTTGGATAAATTAGAACTTATTTATTCTTCTATCTTAACTGCATCAAAAACATCGGCAGCCATTGGTGCTGATAATACTCTATAAGAAGCAGCATACATCATATATATCAATGGGTAGGCAACAAATATACCTACTACGAATAAGAGTATTCCTAAAATGGCTATTCCAAAGAAGGTAAGCCCCAGTAAGAAGAGTGGCCAGAAATTTCCTTTGGTAATCTCCCAGCTTCTTTTCAAGCTGCTAATTATTCCACCATTATCTTCCACAATTACAGCAGTGAAATACTGTAGCCGAACTGCTAAATATATACCAGGAAGAATTAAAAGGCAAAATCCGATACATACAATAATTGACATTATAATGCTGGCAATAAAATAGGTAAGTATTTTGCGGGCCTGTTGGCCATAAGCCGAAAACTGTGGTTCGTCTCCATCAAGGGCCTGAAATATATTTTTTAGGTAACCTAAATTGAAGATACATCCTATGAGAGCAAATACAATATTCATAAGAATAATGCCCAGGGTGTAACCAGACAGTCCCTGACTAGGATCAGGAGTGCTGAATATACTTAATGTAAACGTAATGATAGTCCACCCGATCAACAATCCTGCTAATACCCATATTTGGGCACGGGTCTGTTTCCAGGAAATTTTAAATAAGTCCGAAATTTTTAAAATAGGTTTCATAGCCAATAGATTTTTATCTTTTAAGACTGTAAATGTAAACTTTATTGTTTAATAATCAAATATTAACTATTCTTTTATAACGAAATATTCCGGTTTTCCTGATCAGGAAAACCGGAATATTCATTTTAGGGCAGTATTTACTCCATTTTATCGCTTGATAGCTTTAACAACGGTTATTTTGTTGTTTTGATAAAGTCGGATGATATAATATCCCGGCACTAAGCTTTCCGTATTAATAACCGTTCCAGGCTTTGCTAGGTTTCGGACTAATTTACCCTCGGCCGAGACGATTTCAATCCGATCTATAGTATGTCCATTATCTATATTGAGCTGGTTGTAGAAGGGAGAAGGGTACACTTTCGGATCACTGGCTTGAGGTGTTTCAACTCCTGTATATACAATAGTGATGGATTGGTTGGCCGGATCGCTTTCAATAGCATTATACAATGTATTTACACTATAATAATGGCTTCCTTGTCCCACTAATAGATCCTTATAGCTGTTGCCTGTAAGTACCGAACTATTTAATCTGATATTGTTTCTATAAAGGTTATACCCTGTAATAACAGGAAAACTCAGAGGAGCATAGGCACGCACATCATATTCTGTAGCCAATGGAGTCGCTTCGGAAATTTTTAAGGTACGTAAATCTGTAGATGTTGCCAATTCTTTAACCAGATTTGCCTCATCCAGACTTTGGGTGATTACCCCCTCTTCCGAACTTACCAACGCCCTTACGATGAAGTTATAGTTATAATCGGCAGGAAGTTTTGTCCAGATGGTAGAATCAGTCGTAAAGATATTTCCCCTGTTATCAACAGCCGGTCCTTCATCGCTAGCTGCAGGATAATCTGCACCCTGATAATTGAATGCTTTAATTGTTACATATAATTGATTATTCCCGTCAATCACAAACGGAGTAGTAAGATAAACGGTTTGAAGCTTATTTACCTGTTCAGACGTAACACTACCGATATGCTGGTAATATTTGCGCGCTCCCTGAGCAATATAGATGGCATATACTGGTGTAATCCCGGTTGGAACATAACTTACAGCCTTTATTAGTTTCTTTTTTAACGGAGCAATATCGGTTTTACCCCAAGTCTGACCAAAAAAGAAGGGAGCAGCGTTATTTGCTTCAATTCCCCAGGCGTATTTAGTCGTTCCCCATTGGATAGTCTGCTCATATAAAGGAGCATTCCATGTTAAGTTAACGTCCTTAACTTCTTGCTGAGCAGTAAAGTCTACGGGCGATTTAAAACCAAAAACATACAATTTCTTACCAATTTCCTTTGATGAACTGCCATCATTGTATGTTGTAGTAATTGTATAGGTTTGGAATCCTTCGCCTGGATTGATGTCTGTATGATTGGTGCCTGTTTTGCTGGCTAATAAATTGCCGTTTCTGTAAATCTTGTATCCAGTTACATTAGAGGTGACAGATGGAGCTGTCCAGGAAATAGTAACGTTATAACCGGATTGTACAGCAGTTATACTTGATGGAGGCATATGCGTTATTATATCTACACTGTTTCCAACCGGAAACGATTCGAATCCTCCGGTATAGGTGGCAGTTACGCTGTAAAACACATTTCCCTGAGGTAAACTGTTGTCGGTATAGGTTAGCACAGAAGAGGATGTAGTGGTTAATACATTGTTATTCCTGTATATCTTATATCCAGTAAGTCCAGATGCAGACAAAGGTGCCGACCAGTTGATTGTTACAGTAGAGGCTACATTGTTATAATTAACGGACACATTTTCTGGACCAGCTTTAGGCGTAGACCGGTATCTGCCATTCAATGTATTAACATCTTGATTGTTTGGATTTAAGTAGATGTCCATCCGTGCAGTGTCGGCTGTGCTGAAGCCATTCCAGTGAACGGATAATTTACCATAAAGATTCAAACCGGTCAGATCCGTGCATGAAGAATTCCCTCCGGTCAATGTCCCCACAATCCTACTTTCTTGATTAAATAGCGGTGATCCGGAAGATCCACCTTCGGTAATGCCATGTCCATTGGCTGTTTGAGCAAAAACTACATTCCAGTGGGCGTTAGTCATTCCCTTTGTCGTGTCCGATCCATTCCATGTATAACCCGATGCAGGCTTGGTGAAGGTGGATATTTTCATTGCATCACCTGCAGGATGATGAATGCCAACACCCGACGTGGCAGCAGTTACGCCTTTATCCCAACCGTTGTAATACACATTATAATTGTCTGGGATCTCATTGTTAATCAATAACAGCATACCGTCGGATCCACCATCAATAGGGGTGGTTGCTTTTTTAGTACAACCTACCATTGATTTACGTATGAGGGTTGCACCGGATGCATTATTACATCCAGCCTCTTCGTAATGAAAATAAAAAATCCACTGGTTAAGATCCGATACGCTTGCCTCTTTGTCGTTGGGAATCAGGCAGTGATAAGCCGAAAGGATGTAAGGCTTAAAATCGACTGCCGTATTATTAACCAATGCTCCAGAGCAGATGTAAGTGGAAGAGCCATTTTTCATCACAAGCTGACAAACTCCATTTTTCTCATCTTGCCAGTCATTACCTTCAGAACAATTAATGTTGACGTTGCAGCTGCCAGAAGCCCCTTCTCCGGTAGCTCTCGGAGTAAGTACAACACTCAGGTGATTATATCCATATCCCACTTCTTCAATGCTGATACGGGCCTTTTCTCCCGAATCAGGAGCCAGGTATTCCAGAATAATATCGTCGCCAGCTACAAATTCGGTCGCAAACCTTCCCCCTTTGGGATGGGTTTCGTGTGTATAAGCACCTATAATTTGAGTATGATCTGCATTGTATATAAACAGCTTACCTCCTTCAGGAATATAAAAATCATTGTAATAAAGATTTATAGCAATGGCGTCTTTTGCTTGTATCTTTAACTGCCAAATTTGTTCACCTCCGGGTAATGAGATCCAATTCCCGGAATTTTCGATTGATAGTTGAACCGGAATGAGCGTAGCTACTTTCAAAGGAGCTCCTTGCGATACATTCCATGCATCCACTGTTTTAAGGTCTTCCACACTAAAGGTTACAGGTATATCAACGGCAGACGAACCGCTTTTAAGCAAATTGGTGTAACCAAAACTTGGCGGTAAGCCTCCTTCACTAATTTGCGCAGTTGCGGAAGAAGGGAACAGACAAATCAAACTTACGGCAAGAATGATATAAATGAGTGCAGAGCTTTTTTTGAACATGTGGAATTTTATTAAGTATGGATGCAAATCTAAGAAAAAAACTTACAATCAAAAGAAAACGTACGAGCTTTCAATCAGGTAATTATATAAAAAATGCCGGTCCTTTAGGCAACCGGCATTTTTCAGGTAAATATCTATTCAATATTTTTGCGGACTCTGGTCAGGAATTCTTTCATCGCTGCAGCATCTTTGCGATTTATAATATCGAGCAAGATAGTCAGCTGCTCCTGTATCCGTTCAATCTGGTTGGGGGTTCGCGGGTTAAATAAAATCTCAGTTAAGAGATAATCGTCTTCCGACAATAAACCGTGAGCAATTTTCATATGCCGTTTGAACGTTGTACCCGGAGCATCCTGATGCTTCATAATAGATGCAAATACAAGAGTAGAAGCAAAGGGTATTCCCAGCGAATAGGCTACCACCTTGTCGTGTTCTTCAAAAGTGTATTCGCAGATGTTCAGCTTCAACATGGTATACAGATCCTTGAAAAAGACCTTTCCCAAGTGATCACTCTCGGCAATGATAATTGTATTTTCCTTGCTTAAATTTCCCAGATTTGCAAAAGTCGGTCCAAACATGGGGTGTGTAGATACATAAGGGAAACCACAGGTCTGGTAAAACTCCTGCAGACCAGTCTTCACCGAAGCAATATCTGAAATAATACAGTAAGGCTGCAGGTAAGGAAGCACCGCTTTAAAGGCATCAATGGTGTAATTTAATGAAACACAGTTGATAACCAGTTCCGGTGCAAACTCACGAATCTCTTCAGGCGAACTCATCCGCACCGCATTGTAAATAAAACGCATTCGTTTTGGGTCCTTTTCCAATACGGCCACATCATGGTCGAAACTAAGCAGGTCGGTGAAGAAAGATCCCATCTTTCCAGCACCCAATATTAGTATTTTCATGCTTGTTCGTTCATTATAATCATCTGTTGTCGAACAGATTCTTCGTGAATTTCAGTTAAAATCTCCTTTACAAATTCCGGACTCAGCTCCAATGTCTTACCCATAGCCGAACGTTTTTCCAGAATTTCACTGTATCGGGGAGACTGCAAAATAGGCATATTGTGTTCCTTTTTATAGACACCTATTTCTTTCGAAATACGCATCCGTTTTGCCAGAAGTTCAAGCAGTTGTTCATCAATCGTATCAATCTGACTACGTAAAGCTGCCAGGTTTTCGGTTGTCTGTGTTACGTCACGTATAACCAACAGGTTTATAACGTAATCAAGCACATCCGGGGTTACCTGCTGTGACGCATCGCTCCATGCACAATCCGGATTACAATGCGATTCAACAATCAAACCGTCAAAACTTAAGTCCATCGCCTGCTGACATAGCGGGGCGATCAGTTCCCTCTTCCCTCCGATATGGCTGGGATCACAAATGATTGGGAGATCCGGCATCCTGCGACGCAGTTCGATGGGGATGTGCCACAAAGGAAGGTTGCGGTAGATTTTCTTATCGTACGAGCTGAATCCACGGTGAATGGCTCCAATCTTACGTATACCGGCTCCGTAGATCCGTTCGATAGCTCCAATCCATAACTCTAAATCCGGATTTACAGGGTTTTTTATCAATACCGGAATATCCACTCCCTTCAGAGCGTCGGCAATTTCTTGAACTGCAAAAGGATTAACAGTAGTACGTGCGCCAATCCAAAGCATATCGATTCCTGCTTTCAGAGCCTCGAACACGTGCTGCTGGGTTGCAACCTCAGTTGCTACATACATCCCGGTTTCTTTTTTAACGCGTTTCAGCCAGGCCAGCCCTTCTACGCCAACCCCTTCGAAACCTCCGGGTTTAGTACGAGGCTTCCATATCCCTGCACGAAATATCTTTACTCCCTTGGATGCCAGTAATCTGGCTGTTTCCATTACCTGTTCTTCGGTTTCCGCACTACACGGTCCCGCAATTACCAACGGACGTTCATCGTTTACCCCCGGAAGTAAGATTGATTCTAGTTTCATTTCCATATATTTGTTTTTTTATATTATGCTTGTAATTTGTTGATTCTGTTTAAAGCCTCCTGCAACATCTCCTCTTTGCAGCAAAGCGAAATTCGGATGTGGCGATTCCCGCCGCTGCCAAAAATAAAGCCTGGGGTAATAAATACATTTGCTTCGTAAAGCACCTTATCTGCCATGGCCTCGCTCCCAAGGGAATTTGTAGGAATCTTACCCCATAGAAACAGACCTACCTGCTTTTCGTCGTAGCTACAATCCAGAGCCTGCATTATTTTTCCTGCCAGATCACGGCGTTTGCGATAGGTTCGATTCATTGTGTCGTACCATTCTTTAGGAGCTTTCAACGCTTCAACTGCAGCCAGCTGCATCGGTTTGAACTGCCCCGAATCGATATTACTTTTTACTTTCAGAATCCAGTTTACAAATTGGGCATTACTTGCCAGCATCGCCATACGCCATCCCGGCATATTATGAGCCTTACTCATCGAATTCATCTCGATACAGATATCTTTTGCTCCCGGAATACTCAAAATACTTAACGGCGATTCATTCAATACAAAACTGTAAGGATTGTCGTTGCAGATAATAATATTGTGACGTTTGCCAAAATCAACGATTTTTTGATAAAGCTCTACTGTCGCATCAGCTCCGGTTGGCATATTGGGATAATTTATCCACATCAGCTTAACCCGGCTTAAATCCATTTTCTCCAGAGCATCAAAATCGGGATACCAGCCGTTTTCTTCCTTTAGTTCGTAAGGAACTATGGTTGCATCCACCAGATTACTGACCGACGTATAAGTAGGGTAACCCGGATTGGGAACCAGCACTCCGTCGCCCGGATTTAAAAAAGCCAGCGAGATATGGAGTATTCCCTCTTTGGAACCGATCAAAGGCTGAATTTCGGTCTGCGGATCCAATGTAACGTTAAACCATGTCTTATACCATGAAGCAAATCCTTTACGCAGCTCCGGAATGCCAACATATGGCTGATATCCGTGGGTGTCGGGTTTATGCGCTTCGTCGCACAATACATTAATCGCTTGCTGTGAAGGAGGAAGATCCGGACTTCCCACACCAAGATTAATTACGTTTTTACCTTCGGCATTCATTTGAGCCACCTCCTTCAGTTTTTTGGAGAAGTAGTATTCGCTTACACTATGAACCCGGTTTGCCGGTGTTATATTACACACTTTGTTTTCCTTCTGCATATTCTCCTAATATTCTAAAGTCTTTTGTTAATGGAATGATGGCATCTAATGCCTGTTTGTATCTTGTATAATCTGTAAAAGTAAGATCAATGTAGAAAAGATATTCCCATTCGCGCCCGATGATCGGCAAGGATTGTATTTTGGAAAGATTCATGTCGTAGAAAGAGAGGACTGAGAGAACTTTGGACAGACTGCCGGAAGTGTGAGGAAGAGCGAAAACGATGGACGATTTATTTTTTTGGACACCGCGTAGCAGATCATCCACATTCCACCTGTCGGCCAATACAAGGAAGCGGGTGAAATTTCGTTTATTTGTCTCGATTCCTTCGGCCAGTATCTCCATGTGGTAGATCTCTGCGGCCAGTTTTCCGCAAATGGCGGCGTGACCTGTCAGCTTGTTTTCCGAAATCCACCGGGCACTCATAGCCGTGTCTCCCTTTTCAACCACCTTTACATTGGGTAGCGTATCCAAAAAATCGGCACACTGCATCAAGGCGATCGGGTGTGAGTTTATCTCTACAATATCTTCCAGCTTACTTCCCGGCAAGGCAACCAGCGAATGGGAGATACGCAGTTTGTATTCTCCTACAATGCTCAGTCCGCCTTCACGGATCAGTTCATGGTTTTGTAGTAAACTTCCCGCGATGGTGTTTTCTATGGCCATAAGCCCAATGATATCCGGGTCATTTTTGATGGCCGAAATTACATCGCGGAAGGTTTTACATCCGATAATTTCGATCTCTTCACCTTCAAAGTAATTACGGGCGGCTATGTCATGATAGGATCCGTCTATTCCTTGTATTGCAACTTTCCTCATTTTCTACCTGTGTGTTAATAACAAAAAAAAGTCCCACCAAATCGGCAGGACTCTCTATGTTTTATTGATATATTTTTCTTTTCAATGCTTTACATATAAATTCCTGCCTTCACCTACTAAAGTAAAAGTAATAAAAGGAATATGTAAAGCTAAAACTATTCATCTGTTTCATTTCGTTTTTTATACGCCACAAAAGTAATACTTTTTTAGAATCTGCAAATAATTAATTACATTTTTTTGAGTCCCCTGCAAAAAAAATCTGATTTCATTCCATAGTCCGTCTTTTCATTATACAATTCGCTGTATTGCCTGTAGTGTATGCATCTGTTTGGGTACATTATCCCGGATGCTTTCGATGATGATGGAAAGCAGCTTGCTGCGGATAAAATCTGTACGGGTAGCCAGAATGATTTGTCGTGCCGGTTTCGGAATGGCAAAGGGGCGCACCAACTCTTTTTGTTCGGAGCTCAATTGATGTACAGCCAACTCCGGAATAAACGTAATTCCGTTACCGCTCTCCACCATACGCATAAAAGTCTCCATACTTCCCAACCGATAGGCTGCCTGGTTTATTTTTACACTTTCCATCTGGCAGTAACGCATCAACTGGTCACGGAAGCAGTGTCCTTCATCCAACAACCATAGTTTTTCCTCGTTTATGTCGGCAGAACGTACCAGATCATTTTTAAAGATAGCTTCGTTTCTTGAAATATAACCAAAAAACTCCTCATAATATAATGTATCATATTGAAGCTGCTTGTCGCCCGGTAGCGAGGCAATGATAGCTGCATCTATTTCTCCGTTGATAAGTGCATTGATGGAAGGCTGTGTTTTCATCTCCAGAATCCGGATATCCATTTCGGGGTGACTACCTGTCAGCTTATGAAAAAAGCGGGGGAGCAGGTAAGGGGCGATGGTGGGCAATACGGCCAGGCGAAATGTTCCTTTAAGTGATTGTTCAGCTTCATTTACGATGTCCTGAATAAGTGATGTCTGATACAGGATTTTGCGCGCCTGTTCAATAACCTTCCTTCCCGTAGGCGTAACCTTTACAGGTTGGATACTTCTATCAAAAATCTTTACGCCAATCTCGTCTTCCAGTTTAAGAATCATCATGCTCAGGGTAGGTTGCGTTACATTACAATGTTCGGCCGCTTTGGCAAAATGGCGGAAGGTATCTACCGCAAGAATGTATTCCAATTGTTGTATATTCATCTGTTGCTGCTTATAATAGATTTCATCTATGCAAAGATAGAAATTATCAGTTTGACAAGCGCCATTTAAGCTAGTATCTTTGTAATACAAAAAAGAAATAGTACTTACTTTTAATAATAAAAGAATATGAAAACATTAGATTTTATCAAATTAAACGCAGGTTCAGCAGAAAAAGTAGTTGGTTCATTGCAACAGTTATTATCAGATTATCAAGTGTTTTATGCAAACCTGAGAGGTTTTCACTGGAACATTAAAGGATCACAATTCTTTGTATTGCACAAACAATTTGAGGAGATGTACGACAATGTAGCCGAAAAGGTGGATGAATTGGCAGAACGTATCCTTATGCTGGGAGGAGTACCCGTAAATAACTTCAGCCAATATCTGAAAGTCTCTAAGGTGAAAGAGGTAAGCGGCGTATCATCTGCTTCCGAATCACTGAAACATGTACTTGATACTTACAGCTACCTGATTGGTGAAGAACGCGCGTTGTTGTCGTTAGCTTCCGAATCTGGAGACGAGGTAACGGTTGCCTTGATGAGCGACTATCTCAAAGAACAGGAAAAACTTGTGTGGATGCTTGTAGCATACGCTTCAGAAAGTAAATAACATATCCCAAAACCAAAGCTGTGTTAGACGCCATGGAGAGCGAAAGTTCTCTGTGGCGTTACTTATTTATATACATTGAAGAATAACGTCAATGGGCTCTTTCCCGAAACTCAGAAGGAGTCACCCCCTCTTTTTTGCGGAAAAAGGTAGAGAACTGTCCCGGATTCTCAAAGTTCAGTACAAACGCAATCTCAGAGATACTTTTGCCCGAGGTGGTAAGCAGCTCCTTGGCACGCAATAGCTTTTGTTGTAGTTGATACTGGGCAGGCGAAGTGCCTGTATATTCCTTGAACATCCGCCGGAACCAAGAGTAACCCACCCCGATCTCGGCTGCAACCTGTTCCGGTGAGGGAGATTTCTCCACCATGTTTTTCATCAGGATACGTGCCTCGTTTATTTTTTCTACGGCGTAGGAGTCGGTAAAAGAGTTATTTCTTTCCTTATAATAAACACTTCCTAAAATATGAAGCACAATACTCGAAATCATGGGCTGATAACCCGCCTTCTCCTGACTGGCAAAGCGTAATATATCTTGATACAAGCCTACAATTGTGGCACTTATCCCTATCGAATGCAACGGCTCTTCTTTGGTGAAGAACCTTTTCTCCACCCGTTTATCTATATGAACTCCCCGGAATCCTACCCAGTACTCATCCCACCCGGTCTGCTTGTCGGGATAATAGCTGTGCCATTCGCCCGGAAAGAGCAAAATCATCGTACCGGCGGAAATCCGTTGTTTCCTGACCGACTGCGACGAAAAGTATCCATTACCCTTTATGATATAAACCAGCTGATATTCATTTAATATTCTGCCGGTCTGAGGTTTGAAATTGTACGACTCCGGATGGGCTGATTGAGGATACTGCCCCTCAGGTGGTATAAACTGATACCCTACGGTGGTCACCACAATTCCCCAGTCTTCATCCTGCGAATTGATTGATAAATATTTTAGCTGGTCAGCCGAAGATTCTTTCATGTCAAAATTGAAAGGTTTAAGGTCACTTTCGAAAGCAAAAGTAATAACATAAGCTCTATTTTTGCACCATTACAACTAAAAAACTTTGTTCTTTTATGAAGAAACACACCTTTTTAGCGATTGATCTGGGTGCAACCAGCGGACGAAGCGTATTGATCACCCTGTCTCATGGCAAAATTGAAATGCAGGAACTTACCCGCTTTCCTAACAATATGCTCGAACTGCATGGAAAATATTACTGGAACATCTATGCTCTCTATCAATACATAAAGGAAGCCCTTACCCTTTGTGCCGAAAGAAAATTCCCGCTCGAATCGATGGGTGTGGACACCTGGGGTGTGGATTTTGGATATATTGCACCAGATGGAACCTTGTTGGGATTACCAAGGGCATATCGTGATCCCTACACCGATGGCGTACCCGACGAATTTTTCAAAAAGATATCACGGGATGAAGTATACCGGCTGACAGGTATTCAGGTTCTAAATTTCAACAGTCTTTATCAACTGTATGCCGCATCACGCGAACAGTTTACTCCATTAAAAAGTGCCGCACGGATCTTATTCATGCCGGACCTTATATCCTACCTGCTTACCGGCGTGGAGGTATGCGAATATACCGGTGCCTCTACCTCTCAAATACTTAATCCTGTAACCGGATGTTTTGAACCTTCATTGCTGGAGGTGGCGGGTGTATCGCCAACCTTGTTTGCGAATCCCGTACCCTCCGGCACCAAGGTGGGTTCCCTTACTCCGGCACTTGCAATGGAAACCGGATTGCCACAGCTACCGGTAATTGCTGTTGCAGGTCATGATACGGCATCGGCTGTTGTAGCGGTGCCGGCTTCCAATCCAAACTTCGCCTATCTTAGTTCCGGTACCTGGTCGCTTATGGGGATTGAGACGGAACATCCGATAATAAATGATAAATCCTGCCTGTTTAATTTTACCAACGAAGGAGGTATAGAAGGTACCACCCGTTTCCTTAAAAACATCACCGGTATGTGGCTTGTAGAGCAATGTCGAAAAGAGTGGGAACATCAGGGGCATACCTATACCTATCCACAACTTGTGGAGATGGCTACGGATGCCCCCTCCTTTATTTCACTTGTAAACCCGGACGATTCCCGGTTTGCCAATCCGCGAAGTATGACACTTGCGATTGCAGATTATTGCCGTGATACCGGCCAGCCAATCCCTCAAAGTCATTCCCAATACCTGCGCTGTATTTTTGAAAGTCTGGCGTTGCGTTACCGGGAAGTGCTGGACATGTTGAGAGAGCTGGCTCCATTTCCCATCCTACAGCTACATGTAATAGGTGGCGGATCACAAAACCGGCTGCTTAATCAGTTTACAGCCAACGCAACGGGCATACCTCTGATAGCCGGACCTGCCGAAGCGACGGCAATGGGTAACGGACTGGTGCAGGCAAAGGCCTGCGGACTGGTTGCCGATCGTTGGGAGATGCGCCGCATGGTGGCAGCCTCGGTAGACCTGACAGACTATACCCCCTGCGACACTGCTTTGTGGCAGGATGCGTATGAAAAATATCAACGTGTAATCTTAAAATAATACGTATATGACAAACGAGAATCATGTGCTTCAGTCATTTCAACTGGCAACCGAACGCTATGCATCATTGGGCGTGGATACAACCCAAGTGCTTGAAAAAATGAACAAAATATCCCTGTCGCTGCACTGCTGGCAGGCCGACGATGTAACGGGATTCGAGAATCAGGGCGGTTCGCTTACCGGAGGTATACAGGTTACCGGAAACTATCCGGGTAAGGCTCGTACGATAGACGAGCTTCGGTTGGATGTGCTCTGTGCCAAATCCTATATTCCGGGTACGCACCGACTAAACCTGCATGAAATCTATGGCGATTTCGAAGGGAAGGTGGTAGACCGTAACGAGGTGGAACCTTGTCACTTCCAGAGCTGGATGGAGTGGGGCAAGGAACATAATATGAAGCTGGACTTTAACAGTACCTCATTCTCTCATCCAAAAAGTGGCGATCTTACATTAGCCAATCCCAATAATGATATTCGTAATTTCTGGATCGAACATACAAAACGCTGTCGTTGGATTAGTGAAGAAATGGGCAAATATCAGGCAGATCCATGTATGATGAACCTTTGGATTCACGATGGGAGCAAGGAGGTACCTGCAAGTCGCATTAAGTACAGACGTATTCTGGAACAGTCGCTGGACGAAATATTTTCTACCGAATATGCAAACATGAAAGATTGTATCGAAGCCAAATTGTTTGGAATCGGATTAGAAAGCTATACGGTGGGATCTTATGATTTCTATCTGGGATACGGAGCAAAGAAGGGCAAGATAGTAACACTCGATACAGGTCACTTCCATCTTACGGAAAGTATTGCCGATAAGATTTCTTCCATGTTATTATTCACTCCTGAAATCATGTTGCATGTTAGCCGGCCCATTCGCTGGGACAGCGACCATGTAGTTATATTGAACGATGATCTTCAGGACTTGGCCCGCGAAATTATCCGCTGCGACGCATTGGACCGTGTACATATCGGACTGGATTATTTTGATGCAACTATCAACCGTATCGGTGCCTATGTAATTGGATGCAGGGCTACGCAGAAAGCTTTTATTCAGGCCTTGCTTGAACCTTCAGCATTATTGAATTCATACGAAGAAAACGGACAATATTTTGAACGTCTTGCACTACAGGAAGAGCTTAAAAGTATGCCCTGGCAGGCGGTCTGGGATTACTACTGCTTACTTAACAATGTCCCTGTGGGAGAAAACTATATTTCCGAAATACAGAAGTACGAACAAACAGTAACATCCAAACGTTAGAGGTATGAACGTCATAATCGGCTTGTTGATTATTGCTATCGGAAGTATGGGGCAATCCAGTTCATATGTGCCAATAAAGAAGGTAAAACAATGGAGTTGGGAAAGCTTCTGGCTGATACAGGGCATATTTGCCTGGCTAATCTTTCCTTATTTAGGAGCACAGCTGGCAGTTCCAGAAAGTTCAAGTCTGATTGAATTGTGGCAGGCAGGTGGTGCACTAAAGGCTTGCTTTTATGGAATGCTTTGGGGGATTGGAGGATTAACCTTTGGTTTAAGCATGCGTTACCTGGGAGTAGCTTTAGGACAATCCATAGCTCTGGGTACATGTGCTGGATTTGGAACATTACTACCTGCTGTTTTCGGCGGAACAGACCTGTTTTCAGGCGAGGGTTTGATTCTTTTACTTGGTGTTTGCATCACATTGGCCGGAATAGCAGTAATTGGCTATGCAGGTAGTTTGCGTGCGCAGCGAATGAGTGAAGAGGAGAAACTCGCTGCAGTAAAGGAGTTTGCTCTTACCAAAGGATTATTGGTGGCTTTACTGGCCGGGGTAATGAGCGCCTGCTTTAATTTAGGACTTGATGCGGGAACACCTGTTCTGGAAAAAGCAAAGGAGTTGGGAGCCATCGAATTATTTGCCCTCAACCCGGTAATCATATTGGTTACAATGGGCGGATTTATTACAAATGCAGTTTATTGCCTTTTCCAGAATGTAAAAAATAATACGGGGAATGATTATTTTAAGGTATCGGGTCCGATCCTGTTAAATAATATCTTATTTTGTGCATTGGCCGGAATCTTATGGTACTCACAGTTCTTCGGATTGGGTATGGGTAAGAGTTTCTTTTCGGAACATCCGATAATGCTGGCTTTTTCGTGGAGTATTTTGATGTCTTTAAACGTAATTTTCAGTAATGTGTGGGGAATTATTCTGAAAGAGTGGAAAGGAGCCGGAAACAAAACACTGGTAGTATTGTTTGCTGGAATGCTTATTCTAATCTTTTCGCTGGTTTTTCCTAACTTGTAATGATGATATAATTTATTAAATATTTATGATTCGAAACAATCAGGCCTTAATGGCCGAAATAGACCGGATATGTGAAGTTGCCGGCTATCTTTGGGAGAAGGGATGGGCAGAGCGTAACGGTGGAAATATCTCTGTCAATATAACCGAACTTCTTACCGAAGCAGAAAAGAATTTACCGGCTTTGGCTCCGGCAACCCAATTGCAGGAAGTAATGGGAGAGTTGGGCGGACATATTTTTTATGTGACAGGTACAGGTAAGAGAATGCGTTATATTTCTCTTAAACCCTTCGAAAACGGATCAATTATTCGTATCACACCCGATGGCAGTGCTTACGAAATAATTGCAGAACAACCTATTTCACCTACTTCAGAGTTGCCCTCGCACTTGTTAATGCATAATTTTCTGCTATCAAAGGGGCGTAATAATAAAGTGGTTTTACATACGCATCCTACCAATCTGATTGCCCTGTCTCATAGTCCCCGCTGGCTTAATTCGGCCTATATAACCCATACGCTTTGGTCTATGATACCCGAAAGCCGGGTAATCGTACCAAGAGGTATCGGAATTGTACCTTACGAATTGCCAGGCTCCATGAAACTGGCATATGCAACCATCAAACAACTGGAGAAACACGATGTGGTTCTTTGGGAAAAACATGGATTGCTGGCAGTGGGAGAAGATATCATC
Organism: Macellibacteroides sp.; assembly: GCF_050251695.1. Taxonomy (NCBI): domain Bacteria; kingdom Pseudomonadati; phylum Bacteroidota; class Bacteroidia; order Bacteroidales; family Porphyromonadaceae; genus Macellibacteroides; species Macellibacteroides sp. The sequence continues at coordinate 2,502 of NZ_JBFWMI010000004.1, read as the reverse complement.
GAATGTTTCGATGCTATAGACACCATGGCCAAATCGGCACAGATTTACCTTGATGCCCGCACTGCAGGCTTCGAACCGGTGGGGATGACAGACAAACAGCTGGATGAATTGGCGGTAGCCTTTAATCTGCCGTTAGAGTAGTCCAAATAATCATACCGAACGATGCAATCTTTAATTTAATGTTGAAAGTGTAATTGGAATGAATTTTAAAAAGATACTGATATATAATTTTTTGTTGGCAGCTACGATGCAGCTTCACGGTCAGTCGGCTCTGCCTCCGGCATGGAACGGCATACATTCGGAACAGCTTCAGCGAGACCAGCGCACAAGAGTATACCTACCTCCAACACGCATTGTATGGAAAGAGGAGGGGGGAGGCGCTTCCATTCAGGGAGAGGCTAACCTGCTTCGTCCGGGAAACGGACAGACCGACCTTGCCAATACTTCGATCTGTGTAATGAAAAGTTCGGTAAACGGACATCCCTCGCTTTTACTTGATTTCGGCAAAGAGCTGCAAGGCGGCTTGCAGTTGGTAACCGGCATGCCCGGGTCACAAAAACCGGTCAACATCCGTATCCGCTTTGGCGAATCGGTGAGCGAAGCCATGAGTACTACCGGTATACGTGGGGCTACCAACGATCATGCCATGCGCGATTTTACCTTATCTTTGCCCTGGTTGGGAGTAGCTGAAGTGGGAAATACCGGATTCCGGTTTGTACGTATAGATCTGCTGGATCCGGCAAGTGAATTAAAACTTAAAGAGGTGCGGGCAATTTTTACCGCCCGGGATATACCTTACAAAGGCAGTTTTAGCTGTAACGACGAGCAACTCAATAAAATATGGCTTACCGGTGCCTATACGGTGCACCTCAACATGCAGGAATATCTGTGGGACGGTATTAAGCGCGACCGCTTGGTATGGGTGGGAGATATGCATCCGGAGGTGATGACTATCAACACGGTTTTTGGGTACAACGAAGTAGTGCCTAAAAGTCTGGATCTGATACGGGACATTACTCCGCTCCCCCAATGGATGAACGGTATAAGCTCGTATTCCATCTGGTGGCTGCTTATACACCGCGACTGGTATTTGTACCAGGGGGATTTAGATTATCTGATGCAGCAGAAAACCTATATGGAAGGGTTACTAAGATATCTGCTGACTAAAGTGGATGCCAATGGAAGGGAGAAGCTAGACGGTAACAGGTTTCTTGACTGGCCATCCAGCGAAAACCAGCCTGGAGTGGATGCAGGCCTGCAGGCATTACTTACCATGGCGATGGATGCCGGAAGCGAACTGTGCCTTTTACTTAAAAATGATTCATTGGCTGCACAGTGTGCCGAGGCAGCCGGCCGTATGAAAAAACAGGTGCCGGATGCAAATCATTCTAAACAGGCAGCGGCCTTGATGGCGTTGTCGGGACTGATGGATCCGGTAACTGCAGACAAAGAGGTGATTGGTGTAGGCGGGGCAAAAAACTTTTCCACTTTTTATGGATACTATATGCTGCAAGCCATGGGCAAGGCTCAAAATGTGCAGGGCGGTCTGGATATAATCCGTACCTACTGGGGGGCAATGCTTGATTTGGGAGCTACTACATTTTGGGAAGATTTCAATATGGATTGGTTGCCCGATGCCGCCCCCATCGATAACCTGGTGCCCGAAGGGAAAAAAGATATTCATGGCGATTACGGCGATTATTGTTACAAAGGTTTCAGACATAGTCTTTGTCATGGCTGGGCATCGGGCCCTACCTCCTGGCTAACTCAACATGTGCTGGGATTTAAGGTCCTTGAACCCGGATGCAAAGTGGTTAAAATCGAACCATCTCTGGGCGATCTGCTTTGGGCGGAAGGTACTTTGCCAACACCTCAGGGATCCATATTTGTCAGACACGAGAAATTGTCCGATGGATCTGTCAAGACTACAGTCAAGGCGCCCAAAGGCATTCGTATAATTAAATAAAACGTTGTGTATACTATAAATTAAAGAGAGAAATGAAGAAAAAAAACTGTATCAAGGGTTTTATCGTATGGCTGTTGGCTGCAGGCATGTTCTGCAGCTGTCAGACCATAAACAAAGAGGTAGTCCCCGGCGAACTACGAACCGAGTACCTGTCAGGACCCATCGGTCTGGATACCCCGTCGCCCCGCTTTACCTGGAACTTCAGCCCCTCCCAGAAAGAATTCAGCCAATCGTATTATCAAATCCATGTTGCCACTTCGGCCGGATTGTTGGAAGAGGGAAAAGTCGATGTGTGGAATTCTGACAAACAGGAAGGTACGCTGCCTTTTGCCCGATATACCGGAACAACTCCTCTCGAGTCCCATCGAATGTACTACTGGAACGTTACGGTTTGGGATGCAAGCGGTAAGAAAACAAGCACTTCCCAAACGGCCACATTCGAGATGGCAAAGATGAATCCATCCGATTGGCAGGCCAAATGGATAACCGACAAACAGGATAAGGAATTTGAACCCGCTCCTCTGTTTCGTAAAACC